>CAJWVP010000020.1 GCA_913048145.1 uncultured Rhodospirillaceae bacterium | reverse complement strand
ATCGACCACGTAGCCTTTAACTGTTCCGACTACCCAGGCGTGAAGGCACGCCTTGATGCCTGCGGCGCGATCCAGAAGGAACAGACCCAACCAAAGGTCGGCGTTCACCAGATCTTCGTAGAGATTCCGGAAGGCGTGTGGCTGGAACTGATCTTCAACTACGAACAGTATCTAACGGATACGGACCAGAAGGCCGCCACCAACTTAACCGGCCCGCACCTTATTAATGCGGCGACCATCACCGGCCCCACCTTGACGCTTATCGATATGGGCGGAACATTTAGAAATGACAATCTCTTGTCAAAAACTCAACGTCCTCTCAGTTTACATCAACAATCGCCGCAGAGGATGAATTCTGTGTAAGCGCCATGTGAATCTCTGTTAACCTAGACCCCCGTTGACTTGAGGTAAAAAAACCGTGCCGTCGAAACAAAAAACAATCAAGGAGGAGGATGTGGTCCGCATATTCGGCCGCGCTAATTCCATCAACGTCCAGAAGGCCATGTGGATGATCGGCGAATTAGGGCTCGAGCATGAACGTGTCGATGTCGGCCTGCAGTTTGGCATCAACGATACGCCGGAATACCTGACCAAGAACCCGAACGGACTGGTGCCCACCCTTGAAGACGGCGATGTCATCGTCTGGGAATCCCATTCCATCGTTCGTTATTTGGCGGACAAATTCGGTGCCGATACACACTGGTGGCCGAACGACGTCGTGGGGCGGGCGCACGCGGGACAATGGATGGATTGGTACGCCAGCCGACTGCACGCACCTATGACAACCATCTTCTGGAATGTCGTTCGTCATCCGCCGGAGAAACGCGATCCGGATGCCGTGGTCGCTGCCACTGCGGACGCAGAGAAAATGTGGGCCATTCTAGATACGCAGTTGTCGTCTAAGGATTTCATTGGCGGAGCAGCCCCTTCGGTCGGCGACATTCCTGTCGGCTGCGCGATTCATCGTTGGAACGCCATGGATTTCGACAAGCCCGCCTTCGCCAACATCGACGCGTGGTATGCGCGCCTGTCAGATCGCATCACCTACCAGGACCACGTCATGCTGCCGCTCAGCTAAGACCCGGAGGTTCACCCAATGAGCTCTCTCTTCCGCGACTACGACCAGACGGGCCTGGATGCCCAGTACAACAATCGCGAACACGTGCCTGACCACCTCAGGTATTACGAATCTTGGGAACCCATGTGCTCCGATGTCTTGGCGCAGTTCGACCATCACATCGATCTCAAGTATGGGGACAGTCCGCGTGAAGGTATCGACCTCATCCTGCCCAAGGGCGACGGCCCCCATCCGGTGCAGTTGTATATTCATGGCGGTTACTGGATGAGCCGGTCAAAAACCGATCAGACCTTTTTGGCGCGACCCTTCGTGGAGGCTGGCGCCGCCTTTGGTCTGATTGAATATGACCTGATCCCCGATGTCCGCATTAGCGACATCGTCGGTCAGTGCCGCTCGGCCGTCGCCTGGGTCCATGCCAACGCCGCTGTCTACAACCTAGACCCGAAGCGCATCTATGTTTCCGGCCATTCCGCCGGCGGACATCTGACTATCATGTTGTCGCTCACTGACTGGTCAACCTTTTGTGGCGGCCCCACCGATCTGATGAAAGGTGGTTGCGCCATCAGCGGCATATTTGAGCTAGCTCCCATCCAGTTGTGCTACATGCAGGAAACCTTGGGTTTATCTGATGAGGATTTAACTCAGAACAGCCCAATCCGCATGACCTCCGTACCAAATACCAACCTGATCATCGCTGTCGGCGGCGCCGAGACGGACGAGTTCCGTCGCCAGTCCCAGGATTTCACCGATGATTGGAACGCCAAGGGCGCCAACTGCACGTTCCTGGAGCAGCCCGGGTGCAATCATTTCTCCATCCTGTCCGACCTCGCCGACGCCGGCAGCGCTATGGTCCAGGTTATGTTGCGACAAATGGACGTAGACTGAACCTTTCATGGTCCACGCGATCGATCTTTACTGGTCAATGCGAAGCCCGTTCTGTTATCTGGCGCTGGACCGCCTCCTAGTGCTAGACCAGCAAGAAGACGTTACCGTGAACGTGAAACACGTCTGGCCAGGGGCAATTCGCCACAAGAGCTACTTCAAGAACCTGAACCCCAACTATCCCTCTTATCACCGGCGGGATACGGAACGACTGGCCAAGTATCTGCGCTTGCCGTATGCGCGACCGAAACCCGATCCCCTTGTCTTCGATAAGCAAACGATGGAACCCCTACCGCTTGCCGATCAACCACACATCGGCTGGTTGACGCGCATCGCGCAATTGGCCGTAGAAGCTGGAGCCGGGATGGCATTCCTGGATCCAGTGACACGCCTGATTTGGGGCGGCATGGTCGAGAACTGGCATGAAGGCGAGCATATGCCACGCGCCGTGATGGGCACTGGACTGGATTTCAGCGACCTCTGCGCCCAGGCTGATGCGGAGGCCGAGCGCTTGGATGCAATCATTGACGCCAACAACGACACGCTCAGCGCGGTGGGCCATTGGGGCGTGCCGTGCATGGTCTTCGAAGACGAGCCGTTTTTCGGACAAGACCGCATGGATCTTTTGAACTGGCGGCTAGACGAGGCCCAGAAACGTTGATTTAAGACACCCGCTTTCCGGGCGGCAGCATATATGCCACGCTCGTGGCGATGCCCATACACAGCGCCAACGCCATAAAAACCGTCTCCAGCCCCCATATATCAGCTATCAACCCACCGACAATCGGCACCAGGGTCGAGAACCCGGCCTGAGCCCCGAACAGGAGACTGATGGCGCTGCCGCCCATCTCCTTTGGCACCAGATCCATGGACCAACTGTGCACTACGGGACGGACGGCGAACAAGGTGAAGCCGAGAAAGACCAGAAGAACCACGAACGGCGTAGGAACGGTGATGGCCGGCACCACGGCGATCACCAACGTCGTCGCCGCCAGGCCGGCCAAGACTACAGGCCGCCGACCAGTGCGATCCGAGAGTGTTCCCGCCACGGGCCCAGCGATCATGCCGCCAACCTGCAGGGACGTCAGCGCCACGCCCAGCAGGATGGGCCCAAAACCCAAGTCATCCAGCATCAACAGCGGCAGGAAGAACAGTAGGCCGTTCTGGGCCATCGACCGAAAGGCCGCCATTAAGCAAATACCAAGGAAAGCGCCATTCCGCAGCACATCTAGAATACCCTTGATATAGTCGCCGATACTCAAGCCTCCGACGGCGTCATCATCGACCCTATCCTCGGCCGACGTTCCCCGCCCGCGGCCGCCCAATAACATATACAGCACCACTGCCATGGCAAAGATTGGCACCGCACATACCGCCGCCGTGGTCTGCCAGGTTGTCCACATCAACAAGACACCGGCAACCAACGGTGCGATCATGTCCCCGAAACTCGCACCCAAGGTATGGATCGACAGAACATAACCACGGCTTCCCGGGAAGCGCTCGGCAAGATAAGAGATAGCGGCCGGATGCCACAGGTTATTGGTCGCGCCGATGAAGACCAGCATGAAAATGATCAACCAGCTGCCCTCGGCCAATCCCATGATAAACAAGGCCCCACCGCCAATCACCAGCGAGATTGCCTGCAACAGAACCCGACGCCCGGTGATATCGACGAGCGCTCCGCTTCCCGCATTCGCGGCGAAGGAAGAAAAGAAAAAAACGGAGGCGAATATCCCGGCTTCCGCATAGCTGAGCTCCAAGTCTTCGCGAATGAAGGGCACAAGGACATAGAAGGTCGCCATGATCCAATGTGTGGCACCGTGCCCGCCAGCGACCAAAAAGGCTGGTCCCTGTCCCTTCCAATTGAGACCGGTCATTTGTTCGATTGAAGCAAACATAGCGTGAACCTAGGCCCGCCTTCCTCCTTCGGCAAGACCGAACGGAGTGTCAAAATCGTTGCTTTTGCGTTGTCTCCAAGGCCGGAGACCGTAAAATGTGCGGAGTTCATCGAAAGGGAAATTCCATGAGTGATATCACCGATCAATTGGTCGTTTCGAAGGAAAATGGAGTGGGCTTGATCCAGCTTGACAACCAAGCCAAGCGCAACGCCATGACCTTTGATATGTGGCAGGGTATTCCTAAGGTTCTCGACGACTTCGAGGCGGATGACGCGGTACGCGTGGTCGTCGTTTCGGGCCGCGGGGGCAAGGCCTTTTGCGCCGGCGCCGATATCTCCCAGTTCGAGAACAACCGCTCCAGCGAAGATGCGGTGGAAATTTACAACAATACGGTCAAGGTAGCGTCCGACAAGCTCGCCAATTGCAGCAAGCCGACGATCGCTAAGATCGAAGGATTTTGCATTGGTGGTGGCGTCGGTCTGGCCTTGTGCTGCGATTTGCGGATTGCCAACGATGTCTCCACCTACGCCGTGCCAGCCGCAAAACTAGGTCTGGGCTACCGGGCCGATGGCCTGACGCGGCTTGTGAATGTGGTCGGCCCCTCGTTCGCCAAGGAAATCTTTTACACGGCACGTCAGTTCAACCCGACCGAAGCGTTGGAGATGGGCCTCATCAACCGAATCGTGCCACGCACCATGCTAAACACATACGTGGATGACTATGCCAAGACCATCGCGCACAACGCGCCCTTAACCATTTATGCGGCCAAAGTAGTTATCGACGAGTTGATCAACCCTGACGGTGGCGACGAGGTTCGTATGGCGCAGGTTGTTGACGACTGCTTCAACAGTGCCGACTACCAGGAGGGCCGCAAAGCGTTCATGGAGAAACGCAAGCCCCAGTTCCAAGGCAAGTAAAGTGGCGGGCCCATCCGAGCCCAACGCTGCTTTTTATTTCAACCCCGAAAACTACCAAACCTCGGGAGATGGCGTTGTTGGACGCCAATCCGCGACGGGTGGCTTCCTGCGTGGTTTCATCCAGCACGGCGGCACCGACCGTTTTTTCATCTACGCTGATTCGGCCAATGTGTTCGAGGACTTCCAGCGCTTTGCGGTCGATGCCGGCGCCCGGGCGGACCAAGCGGCAGCTTTTCTGCCCGTGACGACCGCGCACCTCAAACAACTGGGCACCGTATTTCGGCCGGGCCCGGACCTGGGCGACCTGGCCTGGCGGCGGCGGCACTTCGATCAACGCGATTTTTCTATCTGTGGGATCACCCATACGGTGTCGGAAACCATGGCTATGCAGGTGATCGGCAATCTGATGATCGCCCCGGTCCAGCCTTGGGATGCCCTGGTCTGCACTACCGAATGTGTGAAGGGCGTGATTGAGCGCCTGTTGGCCGATTGGGCAGATTACCTGGGGGCGCGGTTCGAGCATGACGTCCAACTGCCGTGCCGGCTTCCGGTGATCCCCCTTGGCGTCGACAGCGCCGCGATGGCGGCGAAGGCGGACGACAGCTACGCCCGCGCAACCCTTCGCGAGACCTTGGGCATCAAGGACGGCGACATCGCGCTCCTGTACGCAGGTCGGCTGAACCATGTGGAGAAGGCCAATCCCATACCCATGTATCTGGCGGCCGAAGCCGCGGCTGCCAATACGGGGGTCCGACTGCATCTAATCCAGGCCGGCCAAGCCACCAACGCCGAGGTCGAGAACGCCTTCAAGCAAGCCGCCGCAGCCTTTGCCCCCAAAGTCAACCATCACTTCATCGACGGCAGGCGTGACGATCTTTATGACAAGGCCTGGGCAGCTGCGGACATCTTCATTTCCCTATCGGATAATATCCAGGAATCTTTTGGTCTGACACCCATCGAGGCCATGGCCGCGGGCCTCCCAGTAGTGATCAGCAATTATAACGGCTACCGCGAAAGTGTTCGCGATGGCGTCGAAGGGCTTACCGTACCAAGCGCCCAACCGGCACCGGGGGTGGGCGCGGAGATGGCGTTCCTCTATGATTCGGGGTTCGTGCCCTACCCGGTTTTCACCGCAGCCATCTCCCAAAGCACAGCCGTGAACGTGCCAGCGGCGGCCGAGGCATTGAGCCGACTGATCGAGAACGGTGACCTGCGTGCACGCCTGGGGGCAGCGGGCCAACAACGGGCCGCCAGCGTCTACGACTGGCGCCACGTTGTCCGCGCTCATCAAGAGCTCTGGACCGAACTGACCGACGTGCGCACCCACGGGAAAGAGAGCGTTCCCCCCTTTCCGGGCAAGGCACCATTCCCTCTCGCGCCGGATCCGTTTGGGCCATTTCTCGCCCATGCCACAGGCCTGCTGGACGCCAATACGACACTTTTGGCCGATGGCCCCTTCGATGAAGAGGCATTTCAAGCCCTCTATCGATCCGACATTGCCACCCCCCTGTCGGCGGTATTGCTGGATGAAGCGGACACGACCAATTTGCTGAAGCGGATCATCAATGCTGGGGCCATGTCGGCCGGTGACGCGACCAAATACATGGCGCAGGAGAAAATTACGCCGTTATATCTAACCCTCGGCTGGCTGGCGAAAGTGGGATTGATAGCTGTTACCGCGACGCCCATCGACGCCGCTTCGCGCATCGACGGTCCTTTCGGCCGCTCCGAAACCTGGCGCAAACTGGGCAGCGGGTAGGGGGCATCGTGTTCCCAGCCTTTCACTCGGAACGGCCTCCGCAGCCGCTAACCAACCCAACGCGGGTGGCTCGTGACACCACGGCCAAACAGGTCACTGTCGGCCTAGTCGGTTGTATCTTCGCTGTGTCCGGCCCAACCGCAATCATGCTAGCCGTCGGCAACCAAGCCGGGATGGCCCAAGACGAACTCGCTTCTTGGTTGTTCGGCGCGTTCTTCATAAATGGATTTATCAGTCTGATCATGTGCTGGACCTACCGCCAGCCCGTCGTGTTCCTTTGGTCGATACCGGGGATCGTTCTGGTTGGTCCGGCGCTGGAACACATGAGCTTCGCGGAAGTCCTTGGTGCTTACTACGCGACCGGCGCAGCGATGCTGATCCTGGGCCTGTCCGGATGGGTCCGGCGGATCATGGAAGTCATTCCCTTACCCATCGTCATGGGCATGGTGGCTGGGGTTTTCCTTCAGTTCGGCCTGGATTGGATCAAGGCCTTCACTACCGCGCCGGTGATCGCCTTCTCCATGACAGCCGCCTTCTTTGTCACGACGGCCGTACCCGCCGTCGCCAATCGCATCCCACCGTTGATCGTCGCTATCGCCTTAGGCGCTCTTTGCCTCGCAGGCCTCGGCGATGGTCCGGACATGGCGGAAATGCCCGATACGTTGGCGACGCCGATCTTCCAGTTCCCGGCATTCTCCTGGCAAGCCATGTTGGAGTTGGTCGTACCGTTGATGGTCACAGTCCTTGCGGCGCAGAACAGCCAAGGAATTACGGTGCTCACGGCCGCGGGCCATCGTCCCCCCATCAACACAATCACCTCGGTGTGCGGGATCGGTTCCTTGATCACGGCAACGGTGGGGACGGTGTCTACCTGCCTCACCGGCCCTCTAAATGCCATTCTGGCCGGCAGCGGCACTGCCCGCGAAGGCCAATACACTGCGGCCTTGCTGGCCTGTATCGGCGCCATGTTGTTCGGTCTGTTCGCGCCATTCTTCACCTCGCTGATGCTGGCGACGCCCGCGGAGTTTATCGCGACGTTAGCCGGCATCGCCCTATTGAACGTGCTTCGGGGTGCCTTCATGGCGGCGTTTCGCGGCGATTTCGCGATGGGCGGCTTGATCTCCTTTATGGTCACGGTGTCGGACATTTCGCTATTCAACATCGGTGCGCCATTTTGGGGCCTGGTGTTTGGATTTGCCGCCTCCTGGATGCTGGAACGCCATGATTTCGAGGCCCACGGGCGACCCGCCTCCGGTTAGAATTTTTCATCAAAATTATTGAAAATAAAAAGCATTGTGCATTTGTGTTCTTTGCCATTTACCCCCACATTCGAGGTAATCTCTCCACTCCAAATTAGGATTCCAAGATATGCCCAACTACCCTGATATCCAGCTTTTCATCGACGGCCAATGGCGTCACGGCGCCGAAGGCAAGACCTTGCCGATCATCGACCCCGCCACGGAAGAGGAGATTGGCCGTCTCGCCCATGCCACTCGTCCAGACCTGGATGCCGCCCTCGAAGCCGCGGAGAAGGGCTTTGGAATCTGGCGCAACACCTCCGTCTTCGAGCGCTACCAGATCATGCGTAAGGCCGCCCAACTTCTACGCGAGCGCAAGGATGACATTGCCTGGCTGATGACCCGCGACCAGGGCAAACCCCTAGCGCAATCGGCCATGGAAATCGGGGTTGGGGCCGATACCATCGACTGGTTCGCGGAAGAGGCGCGGCGCACCTACGGGCAGGTCATCCCCGCCCGCGCGCCCGGCGTAACCCAAATGACCATGAAACTCCCCGTTGGGGTGGTCGCCGCCTTCACACCGTGGAATTTTCCAGTCAACCAGATCGTACGTAAGCTCTCGGCGGCCTTGGCTACAGGTTGTTCGATCATCGTCAAAGCACCAGAAGAGACCCCGGCATCACCCGCTGAGCTAATCCGTGTCTTCCAGGACGCTGGCGTACCCGACGGCGTAGTCAATCTTGTCTACGGTATTCCAGCGGAAATTTCTGAATACCTAATCCCCCATCCCGCGGTACGCAAAATCTCCTTCACTGGCTCGACCCCCGTTGGCAAACACCTTGCGGCGCTCGCAGGTGAACACATGAAGCGTGCGACCATGGAATTGGGTGGTCATGCGCCGGTCCTGGTGTTCGACGATGCCGACGTGGACAACGCCATCAACGTCATGGCGCCGACGAAGTTACGAAACGCTGGTCAGGTTTGTGTCTCGCCGACCCGTTTCCTGGTCCAGGAAAACGCCGCTGAAAAATTCATTGACGGGTTCGTCTCCGCTATGGAAGGCGCCAAGGTTGGCAACGGCCTTGATCCGGAGACGGAAATGGGCCCACTTGCCAACGAACGGCGTATTCCGGCCATGGAAGCGATGATCGCCGACGCCCAGTCGAAAGGCGCCGAACTCGTCACTGGTGGCGATCGCATTGGGAATCAGGGCTACTTCTTCCAACCCACCGTGCTTCGCAACGTCTCCCCCGACTCGGTGGCGATGAACGACGAACCCTTTGGTCCGATGGCGCTAATCAACACTTTCAAAACTCATGACGAGGCCGTACATGAGGCGAACCGACTACCTTACGGCCTGGCGGCCTATGCCTTCACTTCGTCGGCGGAGACACTACAGAAGCTCGGCCGTGAGGTGGAAAGCGGCATGCTCACGGTTAACCACGTGGGTCTGGCGCTACCCGAGGTGCCTTTCGGCGGAATACAGGATTCCGGCTACGGCACGGAAGGTGGCTCCGATGCAGTAGAGCCGTACCTGGAAACCCGGTTTGTGACGGCATTGACCTAATGAGCCGAATAGACCGGCGTCCGGTCGGGTGATCCTGCCAACCCGGGAAACCGGCCTGGCGACCTGCAAGGTCCTGTCAACCGATTTACATAGCGGATAGGCGCTCATGATGTGTGTCACGCGACCGTCACCCTCCAGGGACTGGTCGCCGGGGAGGCTATACATATATTGTCGTTCCAGCGACCGGAGGATCCCGGTTATATGACCAATCAGCCGGTCATCCGTGACCTGCAGAATTTAGAGCTTCCTTTGCCATTTCCATAATTTTCAAATCTTGGGAATATCCCCGATGGACCAATCGGTACAACCAATGCCCCACCACTGAGTGATCTTAGTTCCCCAGAGAGCGTAACGAAGCTCCAACGGGTTGATATAGTCAGATACGGTCACTGCATGTTGCCTGATTAAAGGGCGCCCCAACGCAGGCACGGTGGTAGCGCGGTTGGCAATGGGAGTATCGACGCCCAAACCCCGTTGCCAAGGGCTGAGAAGCCTGAAAACATCCGGTTTAAGCAGCTCAGACAACAGGGAGATTCAGCATGGACTTAGAGCTTCAAGGTCGGGTGGCGACAATCACCGGAGGCGGACGCGGCATTGGCAAGGCGGTGGCCCTGGCCCTAGCCGATCACGGTGCAAGCGTTGGGATTTGTGGCCGCACGGCGGAAACCTTGAACGCCACGGCTGAAGAAATCCGTGCCAAGGGCGTCGACGCCTGGCCGATTGTCGTCGACGTTCGCGTGCTTGAGAACATCCAGGCCTTCATCAGCCAAGTTGCCGCCACGGCGGGGCGACTAGACATTCACGTCAACAATGCCGTCAGTTCCGTTCGTGCACCCATGAACGAGCAGACGGATGAATTGTGGCGCAACCATTTGGACGTAAAATTGATGGCCTATATCCGCAGCGCGCGGGAGGTCTTGCCCCACATGCAGAAGAACGGTTGGGGCAGGATCGTCAACATCGGCGGGATCACGGCGCGCATATCGGCGTCACACCGCGTGACCAACGGCGTCATCAACGCGGGCGTCGCAAATTTCACCAAGTCCTTCGCCGACTTCATAGCCCGTGACAAGATCACCGTGAATTGCGTTCATCCTGGCACGACCGTGACCGATCGGATGATGGAAGGGTTCGAACGCTATGCCCGCGACGCCGGGGTGAGCGTCGAAGAAATGGAACGCCAGAAAGCCCAAGAGATTCCCATGGGCGAGTTCACACAACCCGAGGACATCGCCAACGCCGTCCTGTTCTTCTGCTCGCCCATGGCGCGCATGGTTACCGGGCAGGCTATTGCCGTCGATGGCGGCATTTCGGATGCCATTAACTACTGAACGCAGGACGCCGTAATCGGCATCCGGACACGGGTCAGTCGTCAAATGCCAACAGGCTGTCTATCGCCGCGTTCACGCCGCCTTCGCCATGCGGGATCTGAAGGCCCTTCAACCCGGCTTCGACGGCACCCAAGGTGCCGAAGATCATAGCCTCGTTTAGATCACCCATGTGGCCAATACGGAAGGATTCGTTCATGATCTTGCCCATACCGTTGCCCAGCGCCAGATTGTAGCGCTCCCGGCAGAGATTGCGCA
This sequence comes from uncultured Rhodospirillaceae bacterium, assembly GCA_913048145.1. Lineage (GTDB taxonomy): Bacteria > Pseudomonadota > Alphaproteobacteria > Rhodospirillales > Casp-alpha2 > UBA3470. Next base: position 4,124 of record CAJWVP010000020.1, on the reverse strand, counting down.
GGTCGATTGGATCATGCACTTCATCAAGCAGGACCGTGGTCACGGAGTTCGATCGGTCATCGGGATTGACGGCGTTGTTTTGTAGCACGCCGCCCTCGGCCCATTTATCCACCGCCGCATGCACGGCCCGCGATAGACGGAAGTGCCGCTTGAACACGTTTTCGACGCCTTCCTCGTTAATCATATCGATGGCGGCGCGCAAGCCGAACATCATGTGCTCGGGCGCAGTGCCGCAGAAAGACAAGTAGAACTCCTCCGATTCCAGACGCTCCGACCAATCCCAGTAGTTGCCGGGTCGTTGGCAGGTCTTAGCGAGTTCTCGCGCCTTCGGGCTAACCGCATTGAAACCCAAACCAGGCGGTAGCATGAACCCTTTCTGACCGGCGCCGATGGTCACATCTACGCCCCAGGAATCCATCTCGTAAGGACAAGTGAGCAAGGACGCGATGGTGTCGCACATGAGCAACGCCGGATGTCCGGCCGCGTCGATGGCGGCGCGGACGCCAGCCACGTCGGAAGTTATTCCCGTTCCCGTATCCGTGTGGACCAGCAAGATTGCCTTGATCTCATGATGGGTATCGGCCCGTAGCTTCTCCTCGATGGCATTAGGATTGACGGCCTTACGCCAATCGTTCTCCACAACTTCATACTCGACACCAAGTTTACCAGCGAAGTCGCCCCAACTTAGTGCGAAACGGCCCGTTTCGGGGATCAGCACCTTGTCGCCGATATCCAAAGTATTGGTCAGCGCCGCTTCCCAACTGCCGTGGCCGTTGGCGGCGTAGATGACGATGTCGCCGGTGGTCCCGAACAAGGGCTTGAGAGCGTCGAAAAGTCCCCGCGCAAAATCCATGAATTCTGGTCCCAAGAATTCCACAGCCGGCTGATTCATTGCATTCAACACCCGGTTCGGGATGTTCGTCGGTCCGGGTGTCTGGAGGAAGTTCCAGCCGCGCTGGCGGGTATTGAAGGTCGGCATTTTAGGTGTCTTTACGGTCTTATTCGTCATGACAGCTTGAGGCTTTCGCCGAAGCGGCACTGCAGCCTATCGTCGCCGAGGGCGAAAGGCAAAACACATCAGCATGATTTTTACTGGTCGACGGCGCGCGCCAAGGCCTCGCCAAATTCATCCGTTCCGGCGTTGCCTCCAATGTCCACCGTGTGGTTCGCTGGATCCGCCAAGACATCATCCAATGCGGTTTCCAAATGCGCCGCCGCGCTAGCAAGTTGGTTGTTGCCAGACCGGTTTGCATGCCACTTCAACAACATCTGCGCCGAGATCACCAGCGCCGTGGGGTTGGCCTTGTTTTGATTCGCGATGTCTGGTGCGGAGCCGTGCGCGGCCTGCGCGACGGCATGGTCGTTGCTCGCGTTGATGGAACCGCCAAGGCCTAGACCGCCGGACAACTCAGCTGCCTCGTCGGAGAGGATGTCGCCAAACAAGTTGGTGGTCACCACCACATCGAAACTTTCGGGCCGGCGGATAAGCAGCGCCGCCATGGCATCGACGATGATTTCTTCCGTCTCCACATCGGGATAGTCCTGGGCAACGGAACGGACCTCGCGGAGGAACAAGCCGTCAGTGATGCGCAGCACGTTGCCCTTATGGACGACGGTGACTTTCTTTCGGCGCACCCGGGCCAGGTCAAAGGCCACCTTGGCAATACGGCGCGAGCCCTGGACCGTGATCTTGCGCATGGACATGGCCAGGTCCGGCGTCGGCATGAATTCACCCTTGCCTTCGAACATGGTGCGGACAGCATAGAAACCTTCCGTGTTCTCCCGGACGATCACCAGATCCATTTGCTTTGCAACGGACGGTACGCCAGGTCGGGTACGGCTGGGCCGGATATTGGCGAACAGGTCGAGATTGTCGCGAATCAGGGAAGAGGGGCTGGGCAGGTGCTGCGCTTCGGGTGGGTACTCCATCGTGGAGACCGGACCCAGCATGGTGAAAGGTGTGGCGCGAACCTCTTCCATGATTGCGTCCGGCATGGGATCAAGGCCTTTTTCAATGGCGGCCATGCCGATGTCGCGCTCGACGAATTCCAGGCCCAACGCGAACTTGCGGTCCAAGACTTCCAGTGCCAAACGGGTCGCCACAGTGATCTCGGCGCCGATGCCGTCGCCCGGGAGGATGAGAATTTTCACGGGTGCTTGTCTCCTTCTCTTTACTCAGGCCGCCATCTGTCGGGGCTCGCCATTTGACATGAAAAACATCAACGGCAGGCAACAAAACAGGATGATGGCCGGGGCAGCCCCTCCGGTCATAGCCGATCGTTCATCCAGGTAAACGCATCAGACAAAAACGGCGGCAACTGGCGTTTGTGGCCGGTGTCTATGTCGACGATGACGCTCATGCCAGCACGAAGCCGCGGCATTTCCCGCGTGTCGACGATCTCCAAGCGAACCGGCAGGCGCTGCACCACCTTGACCCAATTACCCGACGCGTTCTGTGGCGGCAACAACGCAAACTCAGCCCCCGTGGCTGGCGAGATGGATGCGACCACCGCCTCAATCACCCGGTCCGGATAGGTATCTACCCGGAGCTCAGCGGGTTGACCAACACGGACGTTGGTCAACTCCGTTTCCTTATAGTTGGCGCTGATCCAAACATTATCAGTGCCGACCAAGGAGAAGATAGGCTTGCCCTCCTCGATATACTCACCAACCTCCAGACCGAAGTTGGTGATGATCCCGCGGCTCGGCGCGACGACAGCGGTGCGCTTCAGGTTCAGGTTCGCCTCATCCAAAACGGCCACGGCCTCCTGCACGGTTGGGTGATCGTCGGCGGTGATGTCGACCCGTCCACCAAGGCGCGCCCGCACCCGGGCGATGTCCTGGGCAATGGTTGCCAGCCGGTCACGGGCGGCGCGCAGGTTTTGTTCTGCGTCGTCCAGCTTGCTCTGCGACGCAAAACCCTTTCCGTGCAGCCTGCGCTGCCGGTCCACGCCGCGCTGGTAGTAACCGATGTCACCCTTCGCAAGTTTGTGTTCAGCGATTTTCTGACGGTACTCGGCCTTCAAGGCGGCAATGGTTTGGCGTGCCGCCTCCAACTTGGCCTCTGCCCGATGCTTGGCGATCCGGAAGGGTTCTTCATCTAAGCGGAACAACACGTCACCGGCGCGCACAGTCTGATTCGCCGCAGCATTAACCCGTACCACCCGGCCGGAGATATCGGCACTGATGGCGATCTTATCCGCTTTCACGTAGGCGTTTTCCGTAGATACGTTGCGTCCACCTGTGGCGTACACATAAAGCGCTCCGACGCCGATGGCCACGGGCCCCACCAGGGAGAAAAGAGTTACCGTGACCACACGACGAAGGCGCCGTTTCACGCTAAAGCCGATGACTTGTTTGTTCTCGTCTAGGACTGGCGCTTCTTCAGCCATCACAGCGTCCCCCTGCCGCGCGCGCCTTCTCAAGCATATTGGCGACTTCTCCAGCGTCGCGGCGAATTGTCCCGGCCAAATTCGATTTCACGCGGATCAGATTATCGATGAACCGTTCGCGCTCGTTGGGGGAAAAGTCGACCATGGCATCGTTGCGCACCTCGATGGCGATCTTCTCCATTTCCACCAACGCCGGTTGTACATTGTCGGTGAGGAAAATGCGCCAGACACGTCGGTCATCTGGGTCGGGGCGGCGCTCAACCGAGCCCGCCTCCTCCAGTCGATCAATGTGACGGCCGAGCGTGATGGGTTCAATATCCATGATATCGGCCATGGCCGTCTGGTTGATCCCTTCGTTGCGTCGGAGCACGTCGATAACCCGCCATTGCGCCCTGGTCATGCCGAAGGAACGGGCTAACCGGTCAAAACGCTTGCGCAGCAACCGTGACGAGTCTCCTAGCAAAAACCCTAGGCTGCGATCCAGAAAATATTGGCTGTCACTCATTCGCCATCCTCGGGAACACAGGAAATTATATGCTTAGGCCATTATATGCCCGATTGGTATAAGCAGGCTTATAAAATATAGAGCCGCCTTTTGCCGTCAAAATCCGTTGTCAAAGTTCTGGAAATTCAGGCCGCGTCGCTGGCCGAGACGTCGGTCATGCCCCAGACCGAATCTTCCCGCCATGGCACCAGGGCAGCGCGCTTCGCGTGATCGTTAATCACTTCCGC
>CAJWVP010000019.1 GCA_913048145.1 uncultured Rhodospirillaceae bacterium | reverse complement strand
TGGTCGGTGGCCTTCGACCGGGCCGAGCCGTCGACGCTGTATTCGGGAGGCGATGACGCGATCCTGAAACGGTGGGACCTGCGCACCGCTTCGGCCGACGACGGCGACTGCGTGGCGACGACGCTCAACCGGCGCTCGCACGGCGCGGGCGTGTGCTGCATCTCGCCGTGCCCATCGCACCCCCTGCTGATCGCCACCGGGTTCGGTTTCTTAGTCCGAACCGCGTCCGCAGCGAGACTGCCCCCGCATCTGGCCGTGGTAACTTAATTCAAATCTACGGGTATGATGTAGCCGCCCGGCGGCTAGAAGTGGGATTCCACGAGCCCCCAGGCTGTGGCGGCGCGGGCCTTCGCCATCTCGCCGAACATGAGAGCCTGGTCCGATGAGGCGTTGCCGTCCAGGCCGCGCTTGTAGACGCCTTGGATAATGGCGGCGCTGCGGAACAGCGAAAAGATTACGTAGTAGGGTGCGTCGTCGATCTTCGATCGGCCCGAATATTCGCAATACTTGGCGACGAATTCCTCTTCCGTGGGAATACCCAGGGCCCTGTGGTCCAGAAGGCTGAAGTCGCCGACGGAGGAGATCTTGCCGTGGTAGGCGGCGCAGCAATACCCCAGGTCAGCCAGGGGGTGGCCCAGGGTGGAAAGTTCCCAGTCGAGGACCGCGGCGACCCGCGGTTCCGTGGCATAGGTGATGGTGTTTCCAGGCCGATAGTCGCCGTGGACGATGGAGATCGATGTATCTGCCGGCAGGTTCTTCGGCAGCCAGTCGATGATCCGATCCATAGCCGGGATGTCCCCGGTCTTAGACGCTTCGTACTGTTTTGACCAGCGGGCTACCTGGCGTTCCAGATAGCCGTTGGGCCGGCCGAAGTCGCCCAAGCCGATGCTGTCGAAATCGACCGCATGGAGCGCCGCCAGGATGCAGATATAGTCGTCGAAATATTGGCTGCGTTCCGAGTTGCTCAGGCCGGGTAGGCCTGGGTCGTGGAAGACCCGGCCCTCGACCATTTGCATGATGAAGAACTCTGTGCCGATGACGTCGGGGTCCTGACAGAGATGCAGGGCTTGCGGCACGGGCACGTCCGTGTCCTTGAGGGCGTTGATGACCTTGAATTCCCGGTCCACGGCGTGGGCTGACGGCAAAAGCGTTCCTGGTGGTTTCTTACGCAAAACGTAGCACCGTCCGCCGGCACTTAACCGGTAGGTGGGATTGCTTTGGCCGACCGGGAACTGACGTACGATCATATCCGGTCCAAAACCCGTAATATGATCTTTTAGATATTTCGCCAGCGCCGCTTCATCGATGCGGTGCGCTTCGGTGACCTTGGTGGTCTCAACCTGGCCCGGTTCGGACATGAGGGCCTCGGCTTAACCGTCGCCGACGGCGGTGACGCCGCCGTCGATAACGATGGTCTGGCCCGTGGTCCAGGCACCCGCTTCGGACGCCATATAGACGGCGATGCCGGCGATGTTACGCGGCTCACCAAGGCGACGAAGCGGTGTTTTCTCTTTACGGTAATCGTGGCGGTCCGGGTTCTCCCAAATGGCCCGGGCGAAGTCCGTTTTGACTAAGCCTGGCGCGATGCAGTTGACCCGGATGTTATGGGGGCCCAGCTCCATGGAGAGGTTGCGCACCATTTGCATGTCGGCGGCCTTCGAAATGCAGTACGCACCCAGAGTTTCCGAACCCCGGAGACCACCGATGGACGAGACGATGATGATCGCGCCGTCGTTGCGTTCCATCATCTCCGGTGCCACCATCTGTATCAGCCAGTGGTTGGACTTGATGTTGACGTCCATGACCTTCTCGAAAGCGCTATCCGGAATCTCGAGCGCCGAGCCGAAATGCGGATTGACGGCGGCGTTGCATACGAGAATGTCGATCTGGCCGTAGGCCTTATGTGTCTCAGCGACCAGCAACTCCAGTTGGTCCTTGTGTGAGATGTTGCACGGGATCGCCGTGGCCTCTCCGCCGTTGTCGCGGATTTCCTGGGTCACCGCGTCGCAGGCGTTCGCCTTGCGGGACGTGATAACTACTTTCGCACCGTGGGCAGCCAGTTCCTTGGCGATTGCTTTGCCGATGCCTTTTGTCGAGCCGGTGACTACGGCAACTTTACCGGTGAGGTCGAACAAACTCATATGCGGGCTCCTTACCTCCTTCATCTGCGGACGGCAGGCGTTGGCCCGCCCGACTGCAATTCGTTCTAGACCGGCCCGTCCGGATAACAAGCGTACGGCGTTTCAATTAGCCGCGAACTCGATGTCGATGAAGGGCCTGAGCGCGGTGCGCGTGACGTTCGAAAGGCTACCACCATGATTTCATAGCCCTGGCTCATGAGATAAACTTAGAGAACCCTGATCGGTCAGATTTCTGCGACGATCTCAAGCCAGGAACGTAAGGTTGAGCCGATCTGTGCGCCTTGTGCCTCCGCGGTTCGGTTCACGTGGGAGAGCACGCCGGTTTCTAGCGTGGACGCCGCGTCCCCAATCCGCGCGGTCCGGGAATCGACAGTGACCGCGGCAATGCCGCGTTCCTCCAGGGCTGGTAGGCGGGTAATACCAACGCCATCAAAGCCGACCCCGGCATCATTGAATACGGCAATGCGCGCGGCCGCCTTCAGGGCGCGCGACGGATCGCCGCCGATCAATCCGCCGTGGGAGCCAGTGATGACGATCTCGCCGGCGTCGTCCGAAGTCACCAGGGAGGCGGAATCAAGCAAATGGATCACACGCCTGGAGGCGGGAAGGGAAATATTGCTGCGTGCTTCGTGAATTGGTGGCAGCTTGCCTGTCGGCACTGGTGCATCGGTAAGGCAATCCAAGGCTTCGGTTACGTTCATGCCCTCGGCTATCCCGAGGGTTTTGGCTACAGCGTTGACGACGCTTATATGGCCGCGCTCGATGGCGTCGGTGGCCGACCCGATTCGGCAGGTATGGCAGTCCATCGCCGCGGCGGCCATACCCACGTTGGCCAGTTTTAGCACGCCTGCCACGCCTGCATCTTCTAACCCGATGCCGGCATCGTTGAACAGCACGGCCCGGATGTCCCACTGGGAGGCGACGGCGGCTGGGTAGGTCCCCCCGTGCGAACCAGAAACGACAAGCCGCCCCGCACTCTCGGCATTGGCATCGGTGATTGAGTCTAGCAACAGGAGTTTGTTACTCATGGGAGGAAATGTAGTGACCTTGACAGGGTGTGGCGAATGAAATGTTGTGGCCGTCCGTCGAAAGATCACGGAGTTGCAGAAGGGAGCGCAGATGAACCAAGCCAATTTCGATCGTGAGCGCGGCGTCAAACTTCTGGCCACCATGGAGCGCATTCGTGCATTCGAAGAGAATGCGGTGCTGGCCGCCGAGCGAGATAAGCTGGTGCTGGGCGCCATTCATCCCTCCTTCGGCCAAGAGGCGGCGGCGGCCGGCGTGCTGTGGCCGCTTAGGACCGACGATTATCTGATTTCTACGCACCGGGGCCATGGTCACACACTGGCCAAGGGTGCCGATCCCATCGCCATGATGCGAGAGCTTCTGGGCCGCGAAGGCGGCTGCTGCGGCGGCAAGGGGGGGTCGATGCATATTGCTGATTTCAACGTCAACATGCTGGGCGCCAATGGGGTTGTCGGCGCCAACATCACCATCGGCGCGGGCGCGGCCCATGGCGTGAAGCTCCAGGGCGGCGACCAGGTGGTCATCGATATTTTCGGTGACGGCGCGGCCAACCGGGGACCCTTTCTGGAAGGGCTTAACTGGGCTGTGGTTTTCCAGTTGCCGATCCTCTTTGTTTGCGAAGACAACCAGTATGCGGCGACCACCAAGACCACGTCCGTCACCGGCGGCGACGGTCCCGCCGCGCGGGCGGCGTCCCTTGGCCTGCCGACCCAAACCTTGGACGGCAATGACGTAGAGGCCATTGCGGACGCGGTCACGGAGACCATAACGCGGATCAGGAATGGCGGTAGGCCGGAATTCCTGCATGTCATCACCTACCGCCAGAAGGGCCATACGTCCTTCGATCAGGCGGCTTACCGGCCAGACGGTGAGGCGGACAAGCAGATGGCGGACAACGATCCCATCCAACGCCAGAAGAACGTCTTGGCGGCCGTCGGTGTGGCGGCGGATGAAATGCAAGCGATCCACGACGCCGCGCAGGCGGAGATGGCCGGCGCCCTGCAAACGGCCGCGGATACGCCCTTTCCGGACGAGGCCCTGGCCTTCACAGATGTGCAGGACGTCGGTTCACCGGTGGTGGAAGCGTTCTGATGGCGGTCACGAATTATTCCGACGCGGCGCGCGAAGCCGTCCGCGAAGCCATGCGAGCCGACGATGCTGTGTGGTGCATCGGCGAGGATCTGGGCCGGGGCGGCGTTTTTGGCCAGTACAGGGGCCTGCAAGACGAATTCGGTCCGGCCCGCATCGCCGATGCGCCGATCTCGGAAGCCGCCATCATGGGCGCGGCCTTCGGCGCCGCTATAGTCGGCACCCGGCCAATCGTCGAGATGCGGTTCTCCGATTTTGCGCTCTGCGCCGTCGACGAACTGGTCAACCAAATCGCCAAGGCGCGCTATATGTTTGGCGGCCAGTCCCGCGCGCCGATGGTGATCCGCCAGCCCATGGGCATGTGGCGCTCATCGGCCGCGCAGCATTCGCAGTCCCTGGAAAGCTGGTACACCCATGCACCAGGTCTGATCGTCATCTGCCCGTCGACACCCCAGGACAACTATTCGCTCCTGAAGGCGGCTATTGAATGCGATGATCCGGTAGTCTACTTCGAGCACAAGAACATGTGGGGTCTGGAAGGCGACGTTGACACGGCGGAGGCGGCCGTCATTGGCGAGGCCCGCACCCGCACGCACGGCGACGACGTGACCATCGTCAGTTGGTCGCAGACGGCCAATTTCGCGGTCGAGGCCGCCGAAACCTTGGCTGGTGAGGGCATTGGCGCGCAGGTGGTCGATCTCCGGAGCCTCTGGCCCTGGGACAAAAATGCCGTGTTGGACAGCGTCAACAAGACGGGTCGGCTAATCGTTGCCCATGAATCCGTTGCCGTCGGTGGGTTCGGCGCGGAAGTGGTGGCCATCGTATCGGAAAAGGTCGGCGCGGCCCTGCAAGGCCGGGTCCGTCGGTTGGGTGCGCCGCGGGCGCTGATCGCATACGCCCCCAACTTGGAAAACAAGATGCGGGTGACGGCCGAGATGATTGTCGATGCCGCCCGCGACCTGATGCAAAAATCGAAGACCAAAGGATAACCTGATGGCTCAGAACGAAACCACCGGCGGAGAAGCGCTGGCCCGCATGCTCATGGCCCACGAGGCCGGTCCAATGTTCGGCATGGGCGGCTTCCAGCTGTTGCCGTTCTACGACGCCGCCCGGCGTTTGGGCTTGCAGCACAACCTGATCAATGACGAACGCTGCGCGGTTTTCGCCGCTGACGCCTATGCGAAGGTCTCGGGCCGGGTTGGGTTGGCCGATGCGACGCTGGGACCAGGTGCGACGAACTTGGTGACCGGCTTAGTGGAGGCGCTGAATGCCGGTTCGCCTCTTATCGTACTCATCGGTGACGCGCACCGGGCGCATTCGGGTAAGAACATGACCCAGGAAACGGACCAGGTGGCGATCCTAAAGCCGGCCTGTAAAGAACTCCTGCATGTGGAATCGGTTGACCGCATTCCTGAAATCATCCTTCGGGCCTACGCGGTGGCCACCTCCGGACGGCCAGGGCCGGTAGTGGTCAACGTGCCCGAGGACGTCTGCCATGGGACGTTCAACTTCCATGACGACGCCTTTGATGTCGATCCCGCCCATCAGGCAGCACCGGCGCTTAGATGCCGTCCTGATCCCGTGGCTGCGCAGCAGGCCATCGACATGTTGGTCCGGGCGAAGCGGCCATTGATGCTGTGTGGTGGTGGCATCCATATTTCCAAGGCTACCGAAGCCGTGACCCAACTGGCGGAGGCCTGTGGGATTCCCGTCGCTCACACCATGAGCGGCAAGGGTGCTATTGCCTGCACGAGCCCGCTGAATGCCGGCCTATTCGGCCGCTACGACCGCATCGCCAACGATTTGATCGAAGCCAGCGACTGCCTTCTGGTGGTGGGCTGCAAGCTGGGGGAGATCGCTACCAAGCGTTTCACTGTGCCGGTCGTGGGCAAGACGCTTATTCATATGGACATTGTTGCCGAGGAGATGGGCCGTACCTATGCGCCGACACTGAAGCTCTGGGGCGACGCCAAGGCAGGTCTCGAGGATCTGCACGCTGGTCTCATGCCGGGCGCCGCCGTAGCCCGAGCGTCGCGCGACGGCTATCTCAAGGAGGTGGCCGAAAAGATGGCCACCTGGCGTGACAGCGTCGCCGACCGCCTGAACTCCGACGAGACGCCCGTGAACATGGCGCGCCTCATTAAGGAGGTCAACGACCGCCTGCCCGACAACGGCTATCTCATCGCTGACGGTGGATTCGCCGCGCACTGGGGCGGATTGCTGTTCGACACGCGCAAGGCAGCGAGGGAATTTGTTCCGGACCGAGGTTTCGCATCTATCGGCTACGGCCTGCCGGGCGCCATGGGCGTGCAGTTGGCCGCGCCTGACGCTACAGTGGTCGGCCTCACGGGGGATGGTGGCTTCAACATGGTGCTGGGTGAGCTGGAGACGGCTCGGCGTATGGGCCTTGGCATCACCATGATTGTCGTCAACAACGCCGCGTCCGGGTACGTCAAGGCTCTGCAACACCTCATGTACGGCGACGGCGCGTACCAGTCGTCGGATCTGTCGGAAACCAACTACGCCAAAGTCGCTGAGGCCATAGGCTGCCATGGGGTCCGGGTCGACGAACCGGGTCAGATTGCCGGCGCCCTTGAGGCCGCTTTCGCCGAGCGCGACCGGCCCAGCGTCATCGACGTAATGGTCACCCGCGATCCGGCGAAGATGTTGCCGGCCGTAGACAACCGGACGGTCCAGGTGAAGAGGGGGGACAGGGTCGCGTAGGTGACGGTCAGTGCGCCAAGCTCAGTTGTGAGGTCTTATGCGAAACATGCACCCACCGCGGCGGTTTCCGCTGCTTAAGGAAAGGTATTTCTGAATGCTGCGTGAGATTATCGACACCATCGAGTTCCTGGACGATGCGTCCAATGGTGCCTCGGCCTTTCGTGAGAAGCTACCTGACGGCGACTATGGGGTTGAAATTACGCCATTTGAGAGCGATCTCGGGGCCACGGAATTCATCAAGGTTTTGTTCCCTGGTTCGGCCGGCAAGAGCGCGGGTGGGACAGCGCCGACTATGGGTGTTATCGGGTCGAATGGCGGCTTGAGATTGCCGGGGCCCTATCCGGGGCTGGCCTCCGATGCGGACGGCTGCATCGTCGGGTTGGCGGTAGCCCTGCGGTTGGCACGCATGCGCACGCGGGGTCAACAATTGGCCGGTGACGTTTTGGTATCAACGCACATTTGCCAACAGGCGCGGCCGGTGCCGCATGACCCATTCCCTTTCGTCATGTCGCCGCTGCCAAGCAGCGAGAAACACCCCCGGCTGGTCGATGCGCGAATGGATGCGGTCCTGACGCCCGAGACCTGCAAGGGTAATAAGATGGTTGCCCATCTGGGATTCGCCGTGACGCCGCCGGTGCGCGAGGGGATTATTCTCCGACCGCATGCTTCGATCCTGCATTTGGTCGAGATGGTCACCGGTAAATCGCCTGTGGTCTTCCCTATCACCATGCAGGATGTCACACCCTACGAACTTGGCGTTCATCACATCTGTGGTATGGTTCTCCCCAGTATCTTCTGCAGCGCGCCCGTGATCGGCGTGCCCTTGGTCACCGAGATCCAGACCCATCCATCGGCGACTGGGGTGCAACAACCGACGGTCTTGGAAACGGCGGCGCGGTTCTGCGTCGAAGTGGCTACCAATTACGGCAACGGTGATTGCGAATTCTACTATCCTGATGATTTCAAAGGTATGACCGAGGCCTTTGCCGGCTTGCGCGGATGGCAGCGGATCACGAAGGAAGATGAGGCTCCATGAAGTTCAGTTTTTCCCTCGTTCCCTCGTTTCCGATGACATCCTATGGCGACATTGTCGCTGAGGCCGAAGAGTGGGGTTACGACCTAGCCTGGACGCCTGACCAGGGTTTCATGCAGGACCCCTTCGTTGCCGTCTCTTACCTTATGACACGCACCCGTTTCATGAGCCTCGGTGTGGGAATCACTAACCCATACCAGCGCCATCCTATCCAAATCGCCAGAGCCGCCGTTACCTTGGCCGATCTGCGCCCTGGCGGATTTATCCTGGGTCTTGGCGCGGGGGAAAAACGTCGTATCCGCGACAGGGTCGGCGCACCCCAAGGCAAGTTCATCGAGACCATCACCGCCACTATGGCCGTGCTTGGTGACCTGTTCGATGGCAAGCGCGTGAGCGTCGCCAACAGCGTTTTCGAGCTGGATGATGTGGCCTTGGAGATTGACCGCCCGCCCGCGGTACCCATCTACTTGGCTACCACCCATCCTGATGCGTTCCGAGCTGCCGGCGCCCACGCGGATGGTGTGATTGTTGGTGATGTCGCCGATCCGGAAGTCATGACCCGGATCCTGGGCTGGATCGGCGAGGGTGCTCATGCCAAGGGTCGCGACGTCGGCGATATTTCCGTCGTCGCCTGGTGTCCGACTATCGTTACCGAAGACCGCAACACGGCCATCGGAGACTTGCGTCGCCCGGTGATCGGATCGGCCATCAATGGCATGCACAAGCAGACGCGGGAACTGATGGGCGTTGAGCCGGCCCATTTCCCGATCATCCGCGCCGCCAAATTCGATCCGGTGGCGGTGCTGCCGCCGGATGCCATTCCCGACGACATGGTTGACCGTTTTGCCATCGTCGGGCCGCCGGATTATTGCGCTGCGCGGATCAATTCTCTGCAGGCCGTCGGCGTCGACACGATGGGGTTCCGCATGCCCGTTGCTCTGACCGGGGTCTATGATTTTGAGACCAATCTCCGACGCCTCATGGATGAGGTCGTGCCGCAGGTTGATGGTTAAACCTTTGGTAGGGCCAAGCATCGAGGTCAACGGGGAACTGCGGGTCGCCGACGTGGATTCGACCATGCCGTTGGCGTTATTCTTGCGTGACGTGTTGAACTTACGGGGCACTAAGATCGGCTGTGGAAATGGGGAATGCGGTGCATGCACGGTGCTGATGGACGGACGCGCCGTGTGTTCCTGTTTGATACCTTTGGGCCGGGCGCGCGGCCGAAAGATCAGGACGATCGAGAGCCTTGGCAATCCAAAAGCATTGCATCCGCTGCAGGCAATTCTGGTCGAGAAAGGCGCCTTTCAATGTGGGTTCTGCACGCCTGGCGTGATGATGTCCTTGTTGGCGCTTCTGGAGTCCAACCCAGTGCCGGATGAAGCTGAGGTGCGGACTGCTCTGCAAGGCAATCTCTGCCGTTGCACAGGCTACGTGAAGCTGCTTGAGGCGACCATGACGTATATCTGGGAACGCGGCCATGAACCGTGAGTTTCAATTCGTCGGCATGCCCCGGCCGCAAATCGAAGGTCCGGACAAGGTCACGGGTCGAGCGGTTTACACCCATGATCTAACCCGCCCGGGTATGCTCCATGGCGCGGTTCTCCGTAGTCCGCATGCCCATGCCCGCATTCGACAAATCGATCTTTCGGCGGCCCGGGCCATGCCTGGTGTCGCCGTCGTGGTGGTTGGTACGGATTTCCCTGACCGGCGCTATGTCAATGCCGGCCCCCAATATGCCGACCGCCACGCCATGGCGCGCGGTAAGGTTCGGTTCGTGGGCGAAGAGGTTGCCGCCGTCGCCGCCGAGACGTCTGCCCAGGCGCAGGCCGCCGTGAGCGCCATCTCCATCGATTACGAAGTGTTGCCTGCCGTACTGGATGCCGAGGCCGCTCAGGCCGCAGACGCGCCGGCAATCCATGACAAGCCGGGCCTGCCCCGCAACGTGGCCCAGGAGAGTATCGCTGATTTTGGTGGTATTGACGCAGCCTTCGCTGCGGCCACGCATATTGTGGAGGGGACCTTCGAGCACGGCATTGTCGCGCCCGTCTGCCTGGAGACTAACGGCGCCCTTGCCGTGTTTGATCCCCAGACCGGCAACATGGATATTTGGGCACCCACACAAGCGCCGTTTTTCGTGCGAAAAGAAGTCGCTTACGTTCTGGATCTGGACCCGGAACACGTGAGGGTCCGGTCCGTAGCCATCGGTGGGGGGTTCGGCGGCAAGTCTCAATCACCGGAGCCTATTGCTATCGCCGCCATGCTGTCGAAGCTGGCTGGGCGGCCGGTGCGGATCTTGCTCAACCGTCAGGAAGAATTTCTGAGCGGCAAGTCTGACCACGCGAAAAAGATGCGGGTAAGGTCCGCCGTTGCCGCGGACGGGACGATCATTGGTCGGCACACTGAATTCTGGGTCGACAACGGCGCTTATACGCATATGGGCCCAGCCTATATTTCGGCGGTCCGCCAACGGACCTGCAACCTATACCGGGTCGGTGCCGCTGGGTTTGACGGAAAACTGGTGCACACCAATAAGGTTTCCGGCGGTTCCTACCGGGGTATGGGCGCGCCGCAGATCATCTGGGCCATCGAAACCCAGATGGATGAGATTGCCGAGAAACTAGGCCGCGATAAACTAGACTATCGGATTGAAGTCGCCAACCGGGCCGGTGATCAGACCCCCCAGGGCTGGAACATTAGTACCTGCGCACTAACCGAATGCCTGGCCGAGGCGGGCCGTCGCATCGGTTGGCATGAGAAGAAGAATTCCATGCCGTTAAACCGGGGGATTGGCTTCGCCGCCATGATTAACCCGAGCGTCGGGTTACTGTACGCGGAAGGTAATTTTGCTTGTGTGTCTATCGATCTCAAGGACGACGGCAGGTTGCGTGTGGGTACTCAGTCGGCGGACTGTGGTACCTCTCAGAATACGGTGCTGGCGCAATTCGTCGCCGAAGAATTAAACCTAACTCCCGACCAGGTCGACGTGCTTCACATGGATACAAAGGAAACCCCGGCCGATTTGGGCAGCGCTGCCTCCCGGGTTACCTTCGTAAGCGGTAATGCGGCAATCAAGACGGCCAAGGCTTTCCGCGCGGAACTCACCCGACGCTTAGCCTGCCTGTGGTCGGTCCCTGCCGACGACATCATGTTCGCCGATGGCATATCCAGTTTTGGCACCGACAACGCCCGTCGTATCGACTTGGCGGATGCGGCGGCACAGGTGGGCACGTTTAGGGTCGAAGAGCGCTATGACGTGGACATGCCGCGCCCGGATCCAAAGACCGGTTACGGCGATTATGCAGCCACCTATGGGTTTGGTGCCCAGGCCGCCGAGGTAGAGGTTGATCCGACAACGGGACATGTCAGCGTTCTCAAGGTAGTGGTGGTTCAGGACATCGGCCGGGTCATCAATCCCTTGGCCCTTGATGGGCAGATGCACGGTGGCGTCGTCCAGGGGATCGGCATGGCGCTCCGTGAGGAGGTGGTGTTCGATGGCGGCGTGCCGATAAACGCCTCGTTGATCACTTACCGAGCGCCTCGAATCATAGATACACCAGTGATTGAGACTGCTTATATCGAAACCGACGATCCTTCCGGACCTTACGGGGCTAAGGCCGGTGGCGAGCACGCCATCAACCCTACCCCTGCGGCCATCGCCAATGCTGTCGCCCAGGCTACGGGTAAGCGGTTTCGCAAGTTGCCTATCACGGCGGCTGATGTGTTGTGTGCGCTGGAAGAGGAACGTTCACTGCCTATCAAGCCTTGGATTCGGCCTTATAATATGGAGATTGCGACAGCTCGTGCGCTCTACCCGAAAATCCTTTTTCCGGGGCTTAAGAAACTTGGCGCCGCAGTAGGTCGAAAGCCGCGACCCGCAAATGGCCATGACTATGAACGCCCGTCCGATCTGGAAGATGCACTCGTAGCCTTGGGCCGGCCGAACCGTAAGGTGAAGATCATGGCTGGTGGTACCGATCTGCAAGTGGGATTGCGTCAGGGCGTTTATGCTGCCGACTCGGTCGTCGATATCTCTGACCTTAGCGACCTGAAGGGTATTATGATCGGCGACGGGGTCATTAGGATCGGCGCGGCGACCACCATTTCCGAATTGACCGAGCACGAGGACCTTCTGAGAATGCACCCGATGCTGAGCGATGGATTGGCAAAAATCGCGACGCGCCAGATCCGCAACGTGGCGACCATCGCCGGCGATCTCGCCCAGGAGAAGCGCTGCTGGTTCTTCCGCAGCGGCGCCCAGTGCTACAAGGCTGGCGGGGTCAGTTGCCCTTGTTACGCAGTTTTGGGTGATAACCGGCATCATTCGGTAATGGGGGCCGGGCGCTGCGCGGCGCCCTGCGTCGCCGACGCGGCGCCAATCCTGACAGCCCTGGATGCGTCGGTTGTTATTGCGGATTACGCCGGCGAACGGCGGGTCCCGATGACGAATTTTTATCGATGGTCAGGTGAGACCGTCGTGGCAACCAATGAAATCATCACCGCCATCGAGGTCCCCCGGCCGAATGTCGCGCACACGCAGGCCTTCGAAAAACATGCCGGGTGGGACGGCGATTTCGCGGACGCGTCCGTGGCCGTCCATCTGGCATGGCAAGAAGACCGAGTGATCAAGGCACGCATTTCCCTGGGCGCGGTGGCGCCTCTGCCGGTTCGCGCCAAGTCTGCCGAACGCGCCTTGGCGGGCAGTTGGCTTACAGATTCTGCGGTGCGTGCGGCAGCAGAAATGGTAATCGCGGGGGCCTTGCCCTTGTCGGACAACGGCTACAAATGCAACTTGATCGTCAATCTTACAGAAAGGGCCCTACGCAAAAACCGCGATCAACGTGCGTAAGAAACAGTATATGTCCGGATCAGGCGAGCACACTATTTTTTCATGTTCGAACGTAACGATGTGAAGTAAAGCGCCTCTCAAAGCAGTTGAAACGCTCTGTTGACACTCCGGCGTGAGCCCCACACCTAGACCGGCGGTATAATAAAACCTGACAATGACACCCATGGCCACGCCCACCGATCCGGTTCCGAAACCAATAATGACCTATCAGCGCGGTGTCGTGCTGGTATTGTTGGCCGGTGTGTGCTGGTCGTCCTTCGGGGTTGGCGTGCGTCTGATCGAGGTAGCCGATGTCTGGCAGATTCTGTTCTACCGCTCCTTGGCGCTGACCCCGTTCCTGATCTTCGTTATCGCGGTTCGCGCTGGGGGCGATGCTGTCGGAGCGATTCGCCGGGCTGGCTGGGCCGGCGTGGTCGGCGGCATATCCTTGGTTTTCGCCTTTGGCGGCGGCATCTACGGGATCCAGAACACCACGGTTGCCAACGCCATGTTTCTGTTTGCCGCCGCGCCCTTCTTCGCGGCCATCCTGGGCAAGCTCCTGTTGAAGGAGAGCGTTCGCTCGGGCACTAAGTGGGCCATGCTGGCCGCCACCGCGGGCATCGCCGTGATGGTCAGCGAGGGGATTTCTATGGGCCACTTGGCCGGTAACGTGGCTGCCTTGGTCTCGGCGCTCGGATTCGCCGTATTCACCGTGGCTTTGCGCTGGCGCCAGGTTGAAGAGACCATGCCTACTGTGTTCCTGGCTGGGGTCTTCGCCATGGGTACAGCAGCTGTGGTCCTGCAGTCCACGGGCACTGGGTTCGTAGTGCCCTTAAACGACATCCTTGTGTCCTTGGCGCTTGGCATTGTTCAGGTGGGTGCGGGCCTGATCCTCTATAGCTTGGGGGCCAAGGCGGTGCCGGCGGTGGAACTGACGCTCCTGTCCATGACGGAGGTGGTGCTAGGGCCCATCTGGACCTGGCTGTTAATGGGGGAGACGGCGGGCGTTTATACGCTCATCGGCGGCGGTGTCCTGCTCAGCGCCATCGCCGCAAATGCCTTGACGGGATTGCGGCGGAAACCAACACCTATATTTTAGGTGCCGGTCGCCGCATTGGGGGGATGGGGGCTACGAAGTTCCCGCCAGATCAGTCCGATCAACACCATGGGAACGGCCCCTTCGATGGCGACAACGGAGAGCGCCGTCGATGCGCCGAACCATTCCGCCATGAGGCCGATGTTGGCGAATCCAATCAGACCGGATCCGATACAGATGGTAATCAGTCCCAAAAGCCGTCCACGCATCTCCGGCGGCGACGCCAGATAGGTCAGCGTCGACTGCATGGTCGAGAAGCAGGCCCCGGCGAAACCCGCTCCGATGAGGCCAAGGACCAAGGTCGTGAGCCCGGGAAATTGGCCCATGGTGAAGATGATTGCCAACAGGGCGCAGACGCCGGCGAAATAAATCTTGCGGTAGAAGGATGGTTGCACAAAGCGTGCGATCGTCAGTGCCCCGATGAGGGCGCTTCCGCCCTCCAAAGCGCTGATCATGCCGACCAGACTCGGCGACAATGCCAGCTCTTCCTTTCCGATGACCGGCACCATGGATAGCATGGGGAAACCCCAGATATTGAACACCACCGTGACACCAAGGATGCAGAGCACTTCCCGGTTTCCCGAGGCATACCGTATCGCCTGCCAAGCTCCGGTGAAGGGCGCCAGAGGATCAAAGCCGGCTGCTGCCGGCGCCTCTTCGGAACGCCGGACCGACATCATCAAAAACAGAGCCAAGGCGTAGAGACCTGCGGCAATGGCAAAAATACCCACGCCGCCGATCCATTGATAGACCATGCCGCCCAGAAGTGGTCCGATTAGGCGGGACCCGTTGGAGGTGGCTGTGTCTGTGGCCATGGCGCGTCCGATACGTTCCAGCCCCGCGATCTCACCAATTAGCTTGCGCCGGAGCGGCTGGTCCGAGGCCCAGAAAATCCCCGAGAGGAAAACCGAGACCGCGACATGCCAATAATCAGCTATGCCCATCACGAATAAGGCTGTCATGCCCAGAGAAGCCAGGCAGGCCACTGCCATGGTTATGCGCAACAGCCGCGCGCTATCCATCATGTCGCCCAGTGCGCCAAGTAGAGACCCGAACAGCGCCAGAGGTAAGAACCGGAGCAACGCCAACAGCGCCACTAGGAAAGCCGAGCCGGTGACGTCGTAGGCAAAAATACCGACGGCCAGAAATTCCAGCCACCGGACCACGCTGACCAGGATGCCCACGGTCCAGACCGCAAGGAACTGGCGGTCCGCAAACAGGGAGCCATCGGGAGTATTGGTTTCGGTCATAACCCGAGAACCTATCATCCGCCCCCGCCCTCCGCGATGCTTTTCGCCGCCCGCTTGTCAGCAAATGGCATTCGGTCTAAAGACGAAGGCGGCCGCTAGCCAG
>CAJWVP010000018.1 GCA_913048145.1 uncultured Rhodospirillaceae bacterium | reverse complement strand
CATCCGGATGCGCCGCCAGGGCTTGTTCCCCAACCGCAATGGCATCCTCGGTTCGGTCCATTACCGTCAACACCTGGGAAAGATCAGCGTAGGCACCAACATCCGCCGGGTCCATGTCGATGGCACGTCGCAACCAGGTTTCCGCATTCTCGAAGTCTTGACCGCGACAATGTGCCAAGGCGAGTTTGCGCATATCCAGTGCGGAAACCAACGACGTTGCATTGGCAACTTCCTTGCCCTGGCCGAGCTGCGCCATGGCCAAAAGATTTTCCCGGTCCGGGTGCACCGACCCTAACTTGCCAGCATTCTCGAGGTTTGCTTCCGCCGCCTCAAACTGATTGATGCTCAACATCAAAGCTCCCATGGCAACGGCTGCATCCGGCTGGTGGCCGTCAATCATCATGGCCCGATCCAACAAACGAGCAGCACCGACCATACTGCCGTCCATGTAAACGCCGTCGATGGCCAACGCGATCAGTTGCGCCGCGATCCGCGACGAAAGGGCCGTCGCCAATTCCTGTTGAGCGGGCTTCATCCCCTGGTTTTGGCGCAACAGATGCAAGCCTTCGGCACAGGCTTCCAATCCGGCCGCATACCATCCATCGCCGAACGATGCGGGATCGACCTGGGCATCCATAACCAAAGCCAGTTGGCGAAGCACGACGATGCTCACATCGGTATCGTCTCGGGAGGCCGCACTATCGAACGCCACGGCGGCGACGTCGAACTGGCCGGCCCGCAAGGCCAGCCGACCCATCGCTGCGTGTGCAGACGCCAGATCGGGAGCATATTGCACTCCTCGTTGGATACGCTCCGCCGCTTCCAGCATTTGTGCTTCGTCAGCCAATAGAACCTCACCCAACAAACTGTTTGCCGGACCATGGCTCGGCTCCGCGACCAGGCATATCCGAAGCATCTTCGTCGCCTTCGTCATTTGCGAAATGGCAAAGCGGTGTCGCAAGGGAAAGGGGAACTCACCCCACGGGAACTGGAACCGGAATGCTGCGAACAGGTCCCCTTCGGCAAGTAGGCGCCGCTCATTCTCAATGAGAACGCGAGCAAGTTGATAGTGGAGATCTGCATGGTCAGGCCATGCGGGCAATCGGCGTTCCAAGACGACTTGCGCCTCGCCCAGCCGACCCTGCCCACGCAGCAGATCGGAAAGGATCAATGCGGCTTCGATTCTATCGGGAAATGCCTCCAGCGCAGCGCGGACCTGGCTTTCCGCATGGTCGATGTCGCCTGCGTCGCGCGCCGAAATAGCCGTAGCCAACATTCCCGATAGACCCGTCACCTTGTCAAATTCACCTTACCGGCCAAAAATTCATCATCTGGTCCTCGTATTTCGATTGTTAACGCCCCCCGAACGCTCAGTTCAAGTCTTCTTCGCGCACCAAGTGCCCGGCGGGGATTGCGCGTGCTACCGAACGGCCAACCATGGCGTCCATGGCGTCCGGGCCAAGGCCCCAGGCTGGTCGCAGCCAAGTTAAATCATCCGCCGATAAGACTTCACCTTGGGCCACGTCTCGGATCGTCCCTATGGACCGCCGCATGTTATCCGCGTTGTTAATCTCCGCTTCGAGGGGTCGGCGCTCATAGTTACCCAAATGTCTCTCAGCCTGACGGACCATAGCGACCAACGCGACCAAGTCGTCCGGATCCGCAGAAAGACGATGATCATGGAAGGCCTGGTCCTCCTTACGGTAGGTGAAGTGCTTTTCGAGCGCGACCGCGCCCGCGGCAACGGCCAGCTCACAAGCTTTCGTACCCAAGGTGTGGTCCGAGTAACCAACCGGCACTCCAAAGGCATCCTTAAGCCATTGGATGTTTCGCAAGTTCGCGTTATTGGCATCGGTTGGATAAACAGACACGCAATGCATGAGCATGAGCGAGCCGTCATCACGGGCCGACGGCCGAACCGACAAGATCCGATCAACCGCTGCAGCGATTTCATCGTGGCTCCCCAACCCAGTCGAGACGATCATGGGCTTGTTGGTCGCCGCGATTGTTTCAATCAGGTCCAGAAATGTCAGATCGCCCGATGAGACCTTGAATATGGGGGCGATCTCATCAAGGAATGCCACGTCATGGAAACTCAGCGGCGTGGAGAAAAACAACACCCCCGCCGCATCGGCAGCGGCCTTAAGGCGACGAAACGCGTCTCGGGAAAGCTGGAACCCTTTGGTCCTCTGGTAGCGTTCTGGCTGTTCCGTCGAAATATAGTGCTCGATCTCAAATGTCTGAAATTTCACTGCGTCAGCACCCGCGTGGGCTGCCTTATTGATCAGGTCGATGGCCACAGCCTCGTCACCTTCATGGTTTACACCGATTTCCGCGGCAATCCACGTACGGTCCAACGTCCGAAAATCCATACCGTCTTCCAATCCTTTATCTCCCGCGCGAACGCCGACAATCGTTCAAGTTTCGCTCGCCAGATGCGCCGCCACGACCCAATCGAAAGATGAGCGTAACTCCAAGGCACCGCGTTGGTCGATAACGACGTGACCAACCCGGCCGCCGGGGATGCCCCCATTCTCAAACAAAAGGGGGCGGCGGATCAAACGGAGGCCGGCCACCTCCCGGTAAAGCTCTTCGCGCTCCAGGCGCAAATGGATGTTCTGGCGGACCGGCTCAAGGCCGGCGCCTTTATGTTGGTAGAAATGATCCGTTTCTGGACGAACGCCAATCACCGTATCCGTCTTGAACAGTTCCATAACGTCAACGGCCGCATTCAAATGCCGCGAGGTACGAAAGGGACACTCGATCGCCAAGGTCATGATGGCGCTACAGCCAGGCGCCGGTGTGTCGATCGTCGACAAAGCGTGACGCAGAGTTTCCGCCAGAAACGAATTGGCGGCCGCCAATCCCGCATCGCGCCGAACGAGAGTGACCGTGTCCGGCCACGTCGACGCCACATGATCCAAGATATCATCATCCGGCGTAGTCACCACCACATTGTCAATCGTGTCGGCCCCCAGCGCCGCCGCGATGGTCCAGTCGACAAGCGCTTTTCCGCCGAGATCCTTTAGTGCCGGCGAACTCGGATCCGTCGGCTTGCCCCGAATGGGAATGATGGCCGTCACCGCCAATTTCCGGCCAAGACGTCGGGCATGACGCTCTAAAATGGTTGCTCGCGTATCCAGCAAATGATGCTCGTCGCGGGTAAGGCTCGCAAGATGCTGACGATAATAAAACAGCGGCACATTCAAGTTCTTGACCTTGTAGTGCTCGATAAAGCGGATCCACAGATCGTACCCATCTTGGCACCCCAGGGATTCGTCGTAACCTCCGATTTCCTCAAGACACTTACGTCGGATCATCGTGCACGCGCCGTGCGCTGGCTGATCCATCAACGTAACGTCATCAAAATCATGGCGACGGACCTCGGACAAGACCTCGCCGACCTCATCAACTTCGAAATAGTCGGGGAACACCATGCCAAGCTCAGGGTCAGCATCTAAAGCGGCGCGCAATTGCCGAAGGGCTTTTGGATGGAGATAGTCATCCCCATCCAGTCGCATGATATAGCGTCCCCGCGCCGCCCGTAACGCGATGTTGTTGGTAATCGTCAATCCCTTGTTCTGCTGGATGATCAAGCGCACGCGCGGATCATTGGCGAAGGCCGCTAACACGGCCTGCGTATTGTCCGTCGAGCCGTCATCGATGACCAAGACTTCGTAGTCATCCGTGTCCTGGTTCAGAACAGACGCTACGGCATCATAAACAAATCGGCCGAAGTTATGGCTGATGATGTATACCGTAACGGTCGGGTTGCCGTTAGACATGACTGTTTATGGCCCGGTCAAGCGATCCCAATCAAGGCGCGTTTCAACGCAAATTGGCTTTTGCCGTTGGCGGACGCCGGCATTGATTTCCAAGATTTCAGGATGGGCCTCGAAAAATTCGACGATGTCGTCCATGTCGTATTCCAGAGCCTTCCCGCCGGCGCGCATGGCCTCTAACAGCTTACAGATCACCGCATAATCCTCTGACGTATCAAGAGTGAGGCGCCAATCCCGCGCGTGACGCGGGTCGACCGGCGCTTGGGCTATCCGGAACTGATCCGAATTCTCCGTGACATAGTTGGTGAGGTACTCGGTCCCGTCCCCGTCGGAGCGCATCCTGCCAATATCGCGCAGCAAATCCGCATCAAAAACCTCAACTTCGGTCCCGCTGGGCAAGGCTTTCAGGTCAGTATATTCGGCGTTGGTTTGAAGGTGATGCTCCACGGCGCGCGCCACGTAGTCGCGATCAATCAAAATATCGTCGCCCGTGACACGCAGCACCACGTCCGCGTCGCCGTCGGTCATGGCGCCGAGCATTCGGGCTAGGACATCATCCACGGGGCCACGGTAACACGGAATAAAGTACTGTTGCGCCAAGTCCGCAAGGACATCATCTTCATCCAAATCGGTGGTACAAAAGACAATCCGGTCGATCATTTCGATGCGTTTCAAGCGCTCAAACATATGCCCAAGGGCCGGCATTCCCGCCACATCCAGCAAAGCCTTCCCGGGCAACCGGGAGGATGCGGACCGCGCGACGGGCAACGCCCAAACGCGGCACGCCACATCGGTACGGGTCAGGCGGTGTTCGATCGGCACGTCACGCAACAATGCGCGGCCTGTCAGCATTTCCAAGGCAACGGCATCACCCGTGACGTCCGGGACGCGCTTCATATCCATGTCCTTGGCCTCAAGGACATGCCCGGCAGGTAAGTCCGACGCCGCGACGAAATGCTTCTTGATCGAATCGCGATAAGTCCGCTCTGACGACACAAAATGACCGGAAACGTCGCCGATGGCGCTTTCGGCCTGACGCATCGTCTCGATGAACGTGCTTAACGTCTCCACGTCGATGGACGAATAATAGTCCACGCCCTGCGCCGATCGATCGCAGGTCACATGCTTCTCGATGACACGAATTCCGTAACCCAGCGCCATGGCCGGCAGAATGTGGGCGAACGGATCGTCGCCGGCAACATGGTCCGCGTACCCGATATCTGCGACGTTACCAAAGGTCTCGCCAAGCCATGCTAGGCGTGCCAGGTTCGACGCCTCAACCTGGGTCGGATAGCTTTGGAAGCCATGTAAAAGCACGGGCCGGAAACCACGTTCCGCAAACACGTCGATCGCGCGGTGGAGTTCGCGGGCCGTGGTCCCGCCAGCCGACAGAAAGGCCCGGCATCCGGTGTCGGCAACCTGATGCAACAAGGTCATGTTGCCCGTGTCCGAGGAATGCACCTTTACCCCCGCCGTGCCATGCGCCAGCGCCGTCGCCAATGCCCTGGGCCCAAAGACATCGCAATAGACGGGCCCCTTCTCCGTCACCGCCGGGATCAGCTCGGCCCATGTTTCGGCGTCGAAGGCCTGATCGCTAAAATGGGCGAACCGTGGATGGCGTTCAACAAGCAATTCATCGGCGTAGTAGATCTGGAACTTAACCGCATCCGCGCCCGCGGCGAACGCACGCTCGGCCAACGCCGCCGCCGTGCGTGGGTCACCCTGATGGGCGTTGGCAATCTCTGCGATAATCTCCACAGGCATCGGTCAATCTAGCTCCCCACCAGATCCCACTGTTGAATTTCCTTGAACTGGCAACCACTGCAGATCTCCAATTCGCGACCGCCGTCGGTGATGTGGCAGGATCGAACCCGGTCGATCTCTGTGCCGTACCATAACTCGCGCAGCGCCGTGACCTCAGAAGCCGGCTTGTTGTAGCGGGCCGGCATGGCGACGCGGCCCATGCGTTCGAACCCCTTCGCTCCTGTCGTTGATTTATCAACCACATCGGCATACGCGCGCTCGCCCGTTTCAATGGCGGCGCTATCTACATAGCCGATGGGATGTTGCGCACCCCAATCGTAGCAGCACATGGCCACGCGGCCGTCATAGGTGACCAACAATCGTTGGAACGGTTGCTCGCAAGGAAGCCGGCCCGTGGCGATGAACATGTCGCCTTTCATGTTGCGCATGTACGGCGTGTCCGGCGGTAGCGCCAAGTCCTCAAGCGCCGCGGAGAGCGCGACCTGAGAAGCCGTATCAAGATCGGACAGTCCGGCACCGCGTTCTGAATACTGCTTCACCGTCACGTCGTCGACGTAATCATCGAACAAGTTGAAAAATTCCGATTGTTCCTCAAAACTATCTTCGGTCAGGATCATCTGAATTTTAGTGCGCGGAAAGACGGCGCCCAGGAATTGGCGCAATTCGGCGAACTCTCTGATATTACCGTAGACGTCGTCGAAGCGGTTTTCGGCAAACCGCCCGGGCCGCATGTGCTCGTAAGTCGCCGCCGTGCCGCCATCGAAGGAATAGATGATCAGGTCCAGACCTGCCTCGATCAGCCTGCGGCCCATATCCGTATCCAACTGGGTGGCGTTGGTATTGATCATCGTATCCAGGATGCCGTGATCCTTGGCATAGGCGACGTATTCGGGAAGTCGGGGGTTCAACAGTGGCTCGCCCCGCCAGTTGAATTTGATGGAAGGCACGCCCAACTCAACAGCCTGGTCGATGAGCTGAAAACAAAGCGTGTCATCGATAACTTTATCTGGCGTCGCCAGGCTTTGGCGATAACAGAACGAGCACGCGAGATCGCATACGGCGGCCACTTCGATGTCGATGCATAGTGGCGGCGCGTCGGTGGCCGCAAAAGCCGCGCCGGTCAGGCCGTTCTCGACGGCTTGGCGCGGCTGCGCGTGCCAGGCTTCCCGATACCATTGAAACCGCTCACGGAACTGCCGGAGAATCGCGCCGTCCGCGTCACCGCCGGCGGCCGTCACCGCGGCCCGATAGGCACGATTCCGATCCATGTGGGCGACCATATCGGCAACGCGGTCGCGCTCCGCATTTCGGCGGCCTTCAATGGCAAGTTTTCGTGGCGCCGCTGTCATCGCGAAATCACCATACGTTGTCTTGGACGCAGCGGGAACGGTATTTGCGGCGTAACGTTCATCCGTGACGTATAGTCAGTTCCCGGACGATCTCTGCGATCACCGGTGACCAGTCACCGCGCTCTGTCTGTCGGAACAGGCGCATGGCGGGGTACCAAGGCGTATCTTCGCGCTCAAGCATCCACCGCCAATCCCCAATATTAGCCAGCATAGTCCACACAGGCACGTTCAAGGCCCCGGCCAAATGGACGACAGCAGTATCCACGCCGATCACCAGATCAAGTCCGGCGATGACCCGAGCCGTGTCGCCGAAGTCCGACAACTGTCCGCTCAAATCCATAACGGTATCCGCCATTCCGGCAGCGGCCAGTTCCTCGCTGCGGTCATCCTCGTGCAGCGCAAAGAACCGGCAACCGGCAACCTCGGTCAGCGGTTTGAGTTGGACCAAATCCAACGAACGCTGCGCTTCCACCAAATGGCTCTCCCGACCGGCCCACACCAGCCCCACGTTAAAGCCATCGCCGCAGGACGGCGCGTCCGAGCCATCGACGGGCGGGGTTAAATAGGGAAAGTCACTGGGAATTTCGGTTTCTTCCTTCATGCCGAGCAGCATGGGTAGGCTCATCAGCGGCGTGTGCAGGTCAAATTCGGGCAAGGCGGTCCATTCGGTGACAATTTCCTCGATCCCGGAAATATCACGCAGCAACCGAGCCAATTCAGGTTGGCAAAGAAAGATGACACGACATCCGCTAGCCGACAGCCGCGGCAGATATCGGACGAACTGTATAGTGTCCCCAAAACCCTGCTCGGCATAGACCAACAACGTTTTCCCCGAGATGTCCTTGCCGTCCCATCGGGGTTGGTCGAACTTCGGAATTTGTGTAGTGAAACCTGGACAATGCCATCGCCATTCGTACTCGAGCCATCCCTCCCGGAAGCGCCCGTGCAAGAGCATCAGATGGGACAGGTTCCAATGAGCCAAGGGGTAGGCGTGATTCAGGCTGAGGGTTTTGCGAAATGATTCTTCCGCATCGTCCCAACGTCCCTGTTCATACAAGGATCGACCTAGGTTATAATAGAGATCCGGCTGGTCCGGAAGCAAGTCCAGGCCATCTCGGTAGGCCTTTTCCGATTCCTCGAGGCGCCCCATATCCAAGTAGGTGTTCCCCAGATTGCCCAAGGCCTGAATGAAGGCGGGGTTGAGTTTCAGGGCTCGCTCGAAGCTCTTGATTGCCGCGTCGAACTTGCCGGCCCGCCGGTACGCATTGCCCAGATTAGAGTGGGCGTCCACATATTGCCGATCCAGTTTGACGGCCCGTTCCAGTTGCTTGACCGCCTCGTCGATGCGATTTTGAGCCTGCAGGACAAGACCCAGGTTGTTGTACAACATCGGCATCTTGGGCGCTTTCTTCATCAGCTTGCGGTAGCGGGTTTCCGCTTCATCCACCTGCCCCAGCTGATGATAACGCATGGCTTCTTCGAATTCCGCCTGCAGCTTTTCGAGATTTTGTGCCATTGGGAGTTCCTACCTCATCTTCATAATCATCGTAACCGGCCGAGCACGCCAGGCAAATCAGCGGCAATAGCTTCCATGGGACCCCGCCAGTCCGCGCATCCTGCCGAGGTGTAGATCCGAACCCACGGCATCCATGGATCTTGATCTTGTCCGAAGAAGAAAGGGTTAAAGGGTGCGGAAAAACAAATCGTCGGCACGCCCAGCGCACCTGAAAGTATGGGCACCCAGCATCGAGCCGACACCACGGCGTCCAGCTCCGATATCAAGGCGGCAACACCATCAAAATCGTTTCTTAAATCTAAGCCTTCTACATCATGAATTCCCCAGCATTTTAAGGCGGCGGGATCCACGTCGACCTGCAAATTGATGAACGTCGCCTCAACGGCGTCAAAGATCGGCGCCCAATCCTCCAACCCCGAGTGGAAAGGCCGCTTCATCCATGAGGCGTTCAAGGATGTCCAGCATACGCCGATCCTTGGTGCAGGGCCAAGGTCAGCCAATCTGCCCCGATACACTTCGGCGCTTTGGCGATCGACGTCGAGATAGGCAGCACCGTCCGCGTAGTCCGCAATACGCGGTCGGAGGAGACCGGGCAGACTGAATAGGGGAATTTGGACGTCGTAATCTTCTTCTTGGCCGTCGGCAGCCTCACCGCGAACCTCCAATTGTGGGAAGGAACGTGAAAACAGGGATGCGAGACGCGGCGCGCATTCGAAAATGATTCGAGAAAACCCTTGTTCCGCTAACATGGAAAGGCAGCCAGCAAATCGAATTTCATCACCAACCCCTTCTTCACGCCATACCATCAGCGTGCGGTCGCGGCCCAAGTCGCCGGTCCAGCGAGGCGCCTGGAACCGACGGGGCGGTGTATCCCGACGCCAATAGGCGAACCGGCTTTCGAACAAATGCCATCCTGCATCCAGATCGCCGCGTTGTAGGGCTAAGGTGGCGCGCAGAACGCGCGCCTTTGGTTCCGCCGGGTGGATGCCAAGCGCTATGGTGACCGCTTTTTCAGCTTTGGCGAAACGACCGGTAATGGACAGGACATCGCCCAACATAACCCATATATCCTCACGATACGGGTCCTTGTCGGCGGCGCATTGAAGAACGTGCGCGGCCCTGTCCAGTTGATCTTCGGCGCACAGCCCCCCTGCCAGGACCATCATTTCATTGGTCGGCAGCATGTCCGGCGGCGGATCGGCAGATCGTTCGTCCACCCACAGCGCAGCCGCATGGATTCGGGCGATGGCCGGATCATCGGGATGTCGACTCCGCGCTTGATCCAGTAGGGACAAGGCATCGGCAAACGCGCCTTGGCGGACGTAGGCGAGCCCACCGGCGGTCAGTGCCTCCGGGTCATCATCTCCTGTCTCGAGAACCGCATTCAGCAAGTTGACCCCCTCGTGGAACCGGTCTGCTGTATCAAGAAGAACCCGCGCCAACAGAACGCGCCGCGGGCGGTAGTCCGCCAAAGCAGTCTCCAGGGCGCGGCAAATAGCCTCTACCTCTGAGCCCAGCATCCGTCGCTGGAATGGACCCCGTGTCTCGGCCGTGGCCCAAGACCTCGCTGCAGCGTCCACCGCCGCCCTCAACTCGCCTGTTCCAGCCAGGGCGCGTGCCAACGTCGGCAAGATATCCACGCGCTCCGCAGCCACGCCCGCCAATGCTATCAAGGCTTTGTCGGCCCGGTTCAGGAGGATCGAGGCTTGCGCGATGAGACGGAGGTCATCTTCGGCGCATCCGGCAATGAAGTCTTCGCCGGGCAGACCTTCATCGGTCACAACATTGATTACGGCCTGCAAAGCGGCGGCACGTTCGCCCCCTCCGTGACCAGCGGCCACCATTTGCATGGTGGCGCGGGCATTCCGCACATTTCCCTGACGCAAACAGGCCACCGCCAGGTCCATCTTCAGATCAGGATCGTTGGGACGTTGATCTAGGGCGCGTTTCAGTGCCGCCGTGGCGCGAGGCGCCGGCCCCTCGCGGGTCAACAGCGCTAGACCATAGGTATGCAACACATCCGCATCATCCGGCGCGGCAGCGGCCAGGTCGGCGCAGATTGCTTCGGCGATATCAGGGCGCCCGTGTCGCAATCGGTCCTTGGCCACGGCTATCAACTCGGCCATGCGCGCGATCTTCCGTTCAAGAGGGTCTGGGGACCACTGGTTCGTCGCCGCCAGACCTCTTGTCCTCTAGGTCGGCATGGTGTCGTCAGCAAAAGCTTTTGCATACCGCCCCACCAAAATGATAACGAAGATCGAGTTTCATCTTATTCCACGACCTCCTCTAAAGAGAACTGTTTCTCCAAAATTTTGACGATGTGATGCACTGTGCCGGACCAGTCCTCGTCATGGCGAGCGTAGTGGAAGGTCGTAGTCGGCGTCCAAGGGTCGTAATCCAAACCGAAGACATACGGATTGAGTAGCCGCGATGCGACGTGCCCCGGAGTTCCAACTGCGCCGGCAAAGGTTGAAATCCAGCAACGGCCACCGACGATACAGTCGAGGGCCGACAACAAGGCAGTGACACCCTCCAAATCGTTGGTCAAATCGAGATCGTCGAAAACAGTAATCGCTTCGGCTCCGTGGCGGGCGTGCGCTGCGGCCGTTGCCATCTGCCAATCGGTCCTCTGCAAATTGATGACGTGAACGTCCTTCCTGCCGAGGAGCGGATCCCAGTCCGTCAATTCTGTCTTCAGCGGCGATTTTACCCAGGACTTATTTCCTGACTTCCAACCAATCCCGATCTTTGGTCCACCACCAAGTGCCGCCAAGCGTTCTTGCCAGACCTCGACCCGTGTCGGATCAGGAACAAGAAATTCTCCTGAAGCCGGAAATTCGGCAACGCTGCCCCGAAAATGTCGGGGCAACGAGAGAAGCGGAACGTGGTAATCGTAACCCTCGAACGCCCGCGTCAAATCCTCGGGAACCACCTCGATATGCGAAAACGTGCGCTTGTATAAGGTTTCCAAACGCGCCGAGCATTCAAAGGTGACCCGGCAATCCTTGGCGTAATCTAGGAAATCGCCAAGGCAGGTGGAGAACCGGAGTTCGTCGCCAATTCCTTCTTCACGCCAGATAAACACAGATCTACCGGTTAGCGGTTCACCCTCCCACTGGGGCATCGGGAAGTTTCGAGCCGCACTATCCCGGCGCCAGTATTGCAGACGACTTTCGTAGTACTCCCACCCCTCCTGAATACGGCCGACAGCGAGGGCGGCGACGGCCATTTGGGATCGCACTTCGGCGTCCTCAGGAGCCAGTGCAGCCGCGTCGACGAACGTAGCTAGTGCCTCCCGATGGCGATCAGTTATGCCGAGCACCGTGGCAAAATGGATGCGAGCGTCGATAGCGCCGTGATCCTTTTCAACGGCGACAGCCAGTACTTCATCAGCATCCGCGATACGACCAGCAACCAAGAGTGCGTGGCCAAGGCCTGTCAAATCCGCTGCCGAGAGATCTTCAACATTGATTACCCGATCGGCCAAGACGATGGTACAGGTGGCCAGGAGCCGTCGCAATTCCAGGTTTTCGGGAGCGAGTTCGCTCCCAATCGAGAGGTATTGTTCAGCGGCGATGAAATCCCCAAGTTTGAAACGCGTCAAACCAGCGCCGAGGAAATAGTCGGCGCAATTAGCATCTATCTTCTGCGCTCGGTTGAGCTTCTCGATACCCTGGTCGAAGGTCCGTGTCTTGTCCAACAAGGCTGTACCTAGTATCGCCAAGGTCGGCGCATGATCCGGCCGCATTTCGTCGAGGGCTTTCGCGAGGAACTCCGTTTCCTCTAGGTGCTCACGGCGCTGTTCGGGACTGAAGTCGAGGGTATCGCGACGCAGCCAACGGCAGACCTGAAGTGCGTCGTCCAGTTGTCCGACGCCAGCCAAGCCACGCATCAGAGCAGGGAAAGCGTCGAGGGGATAGGCAAGGGATTTCACCGCCCGCATTAGGGTAGCAATGGAATCCGAGAACCGGCCAAGGCCGTTAAAAGATTGCCCCAGAAGTAACAGTGTCGCTGCGTCGCCCTCCTCCCAGACGGGTTGAGTGGGGCCGTTAGCCTCCAGGATATCGGTGACCATCCGGACCCGGAGGGCCGTCTCGTGATCGGGGACGTGATGCAATGCTTTGCGGGCAGCGTCTGCGGCTTTCCCCGGCTCACCCTTACGCAACCATGCCTCAGCTAAATCGGCGAGGATATCCGGTGCGTCCGGAGCCAGCGCCAGGGCGGCAACAAGTGTTTCTGACGCGTGTTGGATGTAGCCTTCACGTCGCAGGATACAGCGGCCAAGAAATCCCAAAACATCCGCGTTGCATGGCTCCGACTTGCACAACTGCGTACAGATGGCTTCCGCTCTGGCTCGGTGCCCCGTTGCCAAGGCCCGTTCCGCCAGATGTAGATTGAGAGCCGGCGGCGTCAGATCGATCTCGGTCATGGAAACCTTTGGGAAGTCGGCGTCTAATTTCGCATCTTATCACCCGACAAGACGAAAAGGCATGCGTTTTAGTTAACGGATTGGATCATCATAGAATGTGCAGCCCCACATCAGGCGACTATGAGATAATCTCTCCGCCGATGAAGGCAAGGGCTTTTCTACGCTTGCCGACTTGCCGCGATCCATCCTCGATTATGGTGGCGGGTCCAGATGGAAAAAGCAAAAATCCATGAGCCGGGCAATAATTCCCGGTCACAGGGGTCAAAATTTGCCGAGTGCCAGTTGGATCCCGCAATGAACATCGTCATTTTAATATAAAACTATTTATTTTTAATCACTTAACTGCAGCTTAAAAGTTGGCCCAGCCTTTGCTTGGTATGGGAGGAACGCATGTGTGTTTTTTTTAGGGAATTTGACATCATGAATGACATGTCCGTGAAGCCCAGCAGCCTCATCGACCCGCAATCGACCAACAAGTCCAGCGCCGCAACGGCGACGGCGGTTGCCGGATTGGCCTCTTCATTCAAAGACCTCGTGGCCCGGGTCGGATTGCACCTCGACAACGGATTAAACGACATTTCCGGGAAGTCGGGCATCACAGCCGTCGGCGACAATATACAAGCCAATAACCGTGCCGACGACCACGCTCCACGCGCCGACGACGAGGGCCGGGATCGCTATGCCGATCGCGGCGCCGACAATCGCGGTGACCGCGACCGGAGTGAACCGCATCGGGCTGACCGGTCCGATAATGAGCCGCGTGATCACGGCACCGCGCATCGCGATGAACAACGTGACACGCCTCGTGATTCTAATGACCGTCCGCGCGAAGACCGTCATAACGAACAGACCACGCAGGCCGACAAGCCCGCCCGCGATGATCGCCAGAGTGGCGACCAGGCCCAGGCCAATGGCGACAGCGGCCAGGACAAGCAAGCGGCAGCTGGACGGGAGAACTCAAGCGCCAACGGCCAGGGCGGACAGAACGGCGATACTCAGGCGGCCGCAGGCACCCTGGACACGACCGTCGTTATCAACGCCGTCGGCGGTGCAGTTCAGGCCGAACAAACCCAAATTAACGGCCTGGCTAAGGTCAACGCCGCCCAGCATCTGGCCGCCGTTTCCGCGGATGGCCAGAAACGCGCTGGCGTTCATTCGGCGCAGGCGCAGACTGGACAACACCAAAGTCAGAGCGGGCAGAACCAGAACGCTCAGGCAGCAGCCAACGCTCAGCAAGTCGACCCCAACGTCAGGGCCAATACCAATTTACAACAACAAACCGCGCAATTGGCGCAAACCTTGGGCCAGGATGCCAAGATGAAAGTGGATGTGGCGGTGACACAGGAAGCCGAAACCCTGTCCTCGCGCCCCACCAACACCCTGAGCGCTGGCAGCGCCTTGGCGTCGACGAACAAGGCGCAAGGACAAAGCGGCCAACAAGCCAACCACCAGGCCGCCGCGAACCCACAGGCCACCGCGGCCCAGGTGGCCGCAGCACAGGCTCAAGGTGGCCAGGCCCAGGCCCAGAACCAGCAATCCGGTGGCGCCGCCGCGCAGGCACAGGCCAGCATTCAAGCCGCAGCCTCGAGCAACAGCGTGGCCGGCGGATCAACCGGTGTGCATTCGGCGGGCCCGACGGCAGCCGGCGCCGAACAAGCCAACGCCGCCAATACTGCAAATGCCAACGCGGGCACCCAGCAGACCCAACAATCCCAACAGGCCCAACAAACGCAGCAGACGGCCCGGCCACAGCAACCCCTGCAGTCCTCCGTTGCCGAACAGGTCTCGGTCAAGATCACCAAGGCTCTGCAGGCCGGACAGGATCGTATTACGATCCGCCTCAATCCAGCAGAGCTGGGCCGCGTCGAGGTGAAGATGGAGCTCACCCACGACGGCCGGACCACGGCCATCGTTACCGCCGACAACCGCGATACTCTGGAAACGCTACGCCGCGACTCCTCAGACCTTCAGAAAGCCCTGGAAGAAGGCGGGCTGCAGCTCAGCAACAATGACATGCAGTTCAATCTCCGCGGCGAAGAGGGCCAGATGGCAGAAGACGGTGACGGCAAAAGCGGCACTGGTGGCGACGAAGAAGAATTGGCCGACGGCTTTATCGAACAGGAACCGGAAATCATCGTTGCCCATGAGGGCGGCTTACTGATCAACGGCCGCCTGGACGTCAGGGCCTAGGCAGCAGACGCAAGGAAACGGAGAGGAACCAATGATTCTTGGTAGTTCCACCGACAGCACTCCCATTGACGGCACAGCCTCGGCGGAAGCGAGCGCTAAACTTGAGGACGACCTCAATCGGTTCCTTAACATCCTGGTCACCCAGTTGCAGAACCAAGATCCCCTGGATCCGTTGGACGCCAACGAATTCACCTCGCAGCTGGTGCAATTCGCCAGCGTCGAACAGCAAATCTACCAGAACTCAAACCTGGAGAAGATGTTAAACTTACAAGAGACCAGTCAGATTTCCGAGATGGTCGACTTTATCGGCAACCGTGTCGAATTCTTCGGCCAGAAGCTGCCGCTTGAGAACGGCGTTGGGGAATTCTCCTATGTAATGCCTGCGGGCGTCAGAGAAGCCACCGTGAACATCGCCAACTCCAACGGCATCAACGTGTTCTTCGCCGACGCAGACACCAACCAAGGCAAGCACACCATCAATTGGGACGGGGTTGGCAAGAACGGCCAGCAATTGCCAGACGGCGAATACACGGTCTTAGTCAGCGG
>CAJWVP010000017.1 GCA_913048145.1 uncultured Rhodospirillaceae bacterium | reverse complement strand
CGTTTGCCATCAGGGCCCTTGGTGAGTTCGCCCTCACCGTAAAAGGCCTCGTCACGAACGGCATACCAGCCCGAGTAGCTACCTAAATAAATGTCACCGGCATCAAAAAGGCGTTTCCAAATGGCTTGGCAGGCGGCCTTATGCCGAGGCTCCGTTGTGCGGATGAAGTCATCGTGGGTGTAATTCATAAAGTCCGCTAGGTCGCGGAAATTCTGAGAAACGTTGTCGGTAAACTGTTGCGGCTTGATACCGGCTGCCAATGCCGATTTTTCCACCTTCTGGCCATGTTCGTCCGTACCAGTAAGAAATTTCACGTCATAACCGTCGAGGCGCTTGAAGCGCGCCAGCACATCACACGCCAACGTCGTGTAGGCATGGCCGATATGCGGCGCGTCGTTCACGTAGTAGATGGGTGTCGTGACGTAGTATCGGTTCGACATTTCCGAGCCCCGCGTCTAGCGAGCGCTGGCCGCCTGAGAGACGCATGAAAAGGTGTTTAAAATCACCTGCTTACGGTCCAAATTCACGCGGTCCGTGCTGGCGAGGAGTTCGTCCACCTTGTCCCACACCTCAAGCCATCGATCAAGGCCGACGGCATCGCCCAAACGGCCATACAGGGCCTGTTCCCGGTCGGTAAATTCACCAGTCCTGTCGCCAGAGGCGTACTTGATCGCCCGCACCAGAACCCAACGAATCATCTCGTCAGCCATCGCGAAGGTGTCCGCCCCTTTTTTACCCGCGCATTTCGCAGCAAAGGCGTGGAGCGCGTTACTATCGATCTGTGGCGCGCTTTCGAACAAGGTCATGACTTCGGTAAAAACCGAGATCCCACCGCATTCCAAAAGCCCCAGGGCCCGCCCGATACTTCCATCCGCGAGGACGGTAATAGTCTGCAGATCCTGAGACGATGCCTCCGGTACGTGCTGCGACAACCAGTCTGCAACCATTGTTGCGGCCAACGGCTCCAGACGGATTTGTTGGCAACGCGAACGGATGGTTGGTAACAGCTGGCCGGGATTGTGACTGACCAGCAATAACAATGCCCGCGGCGGCGGCTCCTCTAATACCTTCAACAGAGCGTTGGCGGCGTTGACATTCATTTCATCGGCGCTGTCGACTATTACAATACGCCACCCCCCCTCCCCAGCTGTCATGTGAAAGAAATTCTGCGTCCGTCGCACGTCTTCGACCACGATCTTGGAACGTCTCGTGCCACGGTCATTTTCAGACCGCTCAATCACCAACAGATCCCCATGGCCACCGGCGACGACCCGCTGGAACACGGGATGGTCCATGGCAAGATGCAAATCGCTTCGCTCATCAGGAAATGCGGTGGTGCCAAACAAGCCCGCATCAGCTAGCGCGTTTGCCAGAACGTATTTTGCAAACCGGTACGCCAGGGTCGATTTGCCAATCCCTCGCGGCCCCGAAATCATCCAAGCATGATGCAACCTGTTCGATTCAAATGCCTGCCGCAAAAGCCGTTCGGCATCCGGGTGCCCGAAAAGCTCAGTATTAGAAACAGGTGTTGAATTGGCACCATGAGGCACATCGTCGCTCATATTGCGATCACGTCAGTCCAGGGCAAGGGAAAAGCGCGCATTCACGCACGCTATCAAGTCTTCGTAGACGTCGTCTTCGTCTTTTGCGGCGTCAAAAACGGCACATCGGTCCGGATAACGTTTTGCGATTTCCAGAAATCCATGGCGAAGCCGCTCATGGAATTCCAGCTCCATACGCTCATATCGATCCTCGTCGCCACCCCGGCGCTGCGTGCGCCCTAGCCCCATGTCCACTGGCAGATCAAAGATAATGGTCAGGTCCGGCTGAAACGCACCAAACAGCAACTGGTGAAGGTGATCGACCATCTCCGTTCCGAGCCCTTGCCCGTAACCTTGATAAGCCAACGTAGAATCATGGAACCGATCACACACCACCCACGAGCCCCGCACCAATGCCGGTTTCACCACCGACGCCACATGCTCCACTCGAGCCGCAGTATGGAGCAACAATTCAGTCTCCGGGATCCAACGCTGGGTTTCTCCAGACACCAACAATTTTCGAATTTCCTCTGCCGCCGGCGATCCTCCTGGTTCACGAGATCGCACCACGTCAAAGCCCGCCCGGTTCAAGGCATTACCGAGGCGCTGAAGCTGGGTCGACTTTCCAGCCCCCTCTCCACCTTCAAAGGTAATGAACCGGCCCTCCGTCATGTCGTGGTCAGGAACCTGCCTCACCGAGGAGGATTGTTGACACGGCCGACCATAGGCGCCCAAACAATCCCAATTGCTCTACGTCGGCGCCAGCCAAAACTGGTACCGAGAGATCGGCCTGCCCAGGAAGACTCACGACAACCTCTCCAACTTCCGTGCCCCTTTTAATAGGCGCTGGAATGGGGCCATCGTAGATCAGCTTCACTTTCATCTTTCGCCGATGCTTGCGCGGAAACGTTAATGTTACATCTTCCTTGATGATCAACGGCACCCGGCCGCTCGTGCCCAGCCACACATGCGCTTCGTCGAGCTGTTCGCCAGCCTTGAACAAGGCGTAGTTATTGAACTCCCGGAAGGCCCATTCCATGAGGCGTTCCGGTTCCCGACTTCTAGCTTTCTTAGACTTGAGGCCGTTGACGACCAAGATAATCCGCCGTTCTCCACGAAGTGCCGAGGCCGCAAGCCCATAACCCGATTCACGGGTGTATCCTGTCTTCAAGCCGTCTACGCCTATTTCCTTGTAAAGCAACGGATTCCGGTTCACCTGGCGAATGCCACCGTAGGTAAACTCCGCCTCTTTGAAGTAATGGTAGAACTCGGGAAACCTCTTAATGAGGGCAGCCGATAATGTGGCCAGGTCACGAGGAGTCATTCGATGCTCGGGGTGCGGCCAACCGGTGGAATTCCGGAAGGTCGAATTCTGCAGACCGATCTCCCGACCACGTTCGGTCATCTCCGCAGCAAAGGCTTCTTCGCTGCCGGATAGGCCTTCGGCGACGACAATGCAGGCATCATTTCCCGACTGGACAATGATACCTCGGATTAGGTCCTCGATCTTAACCCGCTTTCGCGGTGGCAGAAACATAGTGGAACTGCCGCTCTTGATACCACCCTTCCGCCAGGCGTTTTCGCTGATACGAAACGTATCGTCCAGGGACAACGATCCATCTTTCAGCCGTTCGAACAACAGATACAGCGTCATCAGCTTGCTCATGGACGCCGGCGCCATGGGAACATCGGCGTTCTTGTCGAGAAGGACCTTTCCCGTAGCAACCTCGATGACTACAGCAGACTTAGCGGGGGTCTCGATGGCCGCGGTTGGCCACGCCAGTCCTGCGACCATACACAACGCCGACGCCAAGACGCGGATAGAAACCGCGGTACATGACTGCTTCTTAATCATTTTCCAGATCTCTCCGGGTTGATGATCATTCAACGATGATGCGTGCCGACGTGAACCCAACACGCCCCACAGTTTTCAGTATCCGATCCGCGTCTGCGACACTGGCAAGCGGGCCCACCCTAACCCGATAAAGATCACGACCGTTGATCAGCACACTTGAAATTTTAACCGACCCAACAGATGCCAAGCGCGCTTGAACACGGTTCGCATTGGCATACTCGCCGAATGCGCCGGCCTGAACAAAAATGTTGGACGCGCCGACTTTCTTCTGCGACACCTCCCCCGTGACGGGTTGCGACAGCGCGGGCGCTGACGCAGTAGCTGACTGCCGTGCGGGCACCGTTGGCGCAGGGGCCAAGCGCGTTACGGTGACGGGGACACTTCCTTGACTAGAGGATGCCTTGGCACCCGGGGGGGGCGGTAGTGATACCGCGTTCACCTTCGCCTTAGGCAAACGCTTTACCTTTATCGGCGAACCAATCTCCGCCAATTGCACCTGGTTCTTTATCCGAACCGCCAAAGCCCGACTTTTGTCCGCAAGAATCTGGACCCGCACTTTCGCGGTTCCCTGCTTCTGAAATCCCAGCAACTGGGCCCCACGGCGGGACATATCGATGATCCGGCCTTTCGCGAAAGGCCCACGATCATTGACCTTCACCACGAGGCTTCGACCGTTTTCCAAATTGGTCACCCTCACATAACTCGGCATTGGCAAGGTGCGATGCGCGGCGGTGAGCGAATTCATATCATAGATTTCACCGTTCGCGGTCTTCCGGCCATGAAACTTTACGCCGTACCACGACGCAATACCGGTCTCATCGAATTCGTAATCTACCCTAGGGTAGTACCAAGTCCCGCTGATCTGGTAAGGGTTGCCGACTTTATAGTGGGCTTGCGGCTTCTCTTCCACAACATCGACAACCCGCTTTACGGAATGGATCGCCAGTTGTGTTTCCGAACACGCAACAACGAACATAATGATCGCCGCAACCATTCCTAATCGCATCACGCTGGCGCGCCAAAACATGAACGTACCTACCCTAAATGCGGTTGGAGTGTGGCCCATATTTAGTACAGAAAACAAGTCAAAACACTCGGTTTTGTGATTGATATGCAAATCACGACTGTTTTCTTACGTGTTCGATAAGCTTAGAATCAGGAAACCCATCGGCAGGGATGCCATGCTTGCGCTGATACCCCTTTATGGCTTTCCGCGTCATCGGTCCGGTTCGGCCATCAGGGGTCCCCGCGTTGAACCCCAAAGCATTCAATCGACGCTGCAAGTCGAAGATGTCACGCCGGGTAAGTGGATTAGCGTCGCCCAGGTCCGCGCGCAATTTGCCTTTGCCGACTAAACGATCAGAGAGATGTCCAACCGCAAGGGCATATAGATGAGATCGGTTCCATACCATTGTTGTGCGGTAATTATTATAGATCAGAAACGCGGGTCCACGATAACCTGCGGGCAGCAAGACCGAGGCATCATCAACCGCCACATCCGGCAAAGGTTTTCCGTTAACCTGCCGCACGCCTAGCGTATTCCATTCCGCCAAGGACTTCCGAGTTTCCAATCCTGATAACCCGATGTCAAAGGACGACGGCAAACGGACTTCCCGTCCCCATGTGCGGTCTTTTTGCCATCCGGATCGGCTGAGATAGTTGGCAGCAGACGCAAAAATATCCGG
Organism: uncultured Rhodospirillaceae bacterium; assembly: GCA_913048145.1. Taxonomy (GTDB): domain Bacteria; phylum Pseudomonadota; class Alphaproteobacteria; order Rhodospirillales; family Casp-alpha2; genus UBA3470. The sequence continues at coordinate 10,517 of CAJWVP010000017.1, read as the reverse complement.
TAGACTATTCCAAAGGTCGCGTTTTCCATCACCATCAAAATCGACGGCGAAATCTCGATAAGTTGATGGAATAAATTGATGATTTCCCATCGCACCCGCCCAGGACCCTTTGACATCTAAGGGGAAATCGCCTTTGTCAATCAACTGGAGTACGGCCAAGAGTTGCTGGCGGAAGAACGTGGCGCGCCGACGGTCGTGGGACAAAGTGACCAAGGCGCCGACAACCGGAAAAACGCCCGTATACTGGCCATAGTTGCTCTCCAATCCCCAAAACGCCACCAAAAACCGAGGCTGCACGCGATAGCGTTCGAACACGCGACGCAATAGCGGAGCGTGCTTCTTCAGCATCTCCTTCCCAATCGCTATTCGCTTCGCGGAGATAGCGTTCTTGAAGTAACTACCAAGCGTCAGCGTGAATTCCGGTTGGCGGCGGTCCAACTCAATGACCCGTGGTATTGGCTTTATGCCTTCTAAAGCCTGTTCAAGGGTCGCCTTTCCAACGCCCTTTGCCGCCGCCTCAGCCTTCAAGGCCTCCAGCCACGCCGGAAAAGGCGGAGGCGGTGCGATTGTTTTTGCCGTTACGGGCATGCCGCTGCCCATAGCAAGGGCTGCAATCCCGGCGCAAACCAATTTTCGATATGTAGGGTTCATATGATACTTCTCGATCATTTGCTGATGGGAACTTGCCACGAAACCGTTAACAATTACTGGTCTGGAGTGGGAAACAAAGCATCCGATCGATCCGTCAACCAGTAGAACAACAACCCCAGGCACTCATGCAGGGCTCTCGAAAATGCGGAGACGCCGCCCATGAAATTGAAGCTTGGGCGAAACGCCATATCACCTGTCGTCACGAAATCCACCGGATACGGTATGACCCGCCATCCGGCCTTGCGAAATGTTCCAACGCTTCTCGGCATATGGAAGGCGGAGGTAACCAAAATCCAATTCTCATCCCTTTTTGGTTTGATAATATCAAAGGTAAATTTGGCGTTCTCAAATGTGTTTCGCGACTGGTCTTCGAATAGCACGCGATCCGGATCAATGGCGAACCGCCGAAAAGCGTCGGGCGCGACGTGGGCCTCTTTGTTTTCTTGGTCTAATGGATTACCTGATCCACCGCTGAAAACGATCCGCGCCTGGGGACTGTGTTCCAGAAGCACTTTGACTTCGGAAATACGCTCTACCGCGTTGTTGATCGACAACCCGCCGCGCACCCTTGTCATCTTTGCATCGAGAACGCCACCCAGAACCACAATCCCCTCAATCTGGGCGGGCAATGCCGGGTTCGCGGGAAATCGATTCTCTAATTCCTGCACCACGGAAACTCCGATAGGCAATGTCGCAATGGCGATGCAAACGATCGCCATGGAATAGGAAATGGCTCGTGCGCCCCGGTTCCAACTAAACAAGAAACAAATGGCGACCGCACAAATTCCGATAAACAAGAGGTTCAGCGGATGGACAAGGAACCACAAAATCTTCGACAGCCAAAAGAACATCGCTTCTGATAGCGCGAGGTTGCCGAACCGGCAAGATTTTGGACCAATTCAACCACCTGGACCTGTCATCCTACTGCCCCCATATTTTCTGCTTCGCCGGGGCAAGCAAGATATCCGGTGGTTCGTTGTTGGGGCGCGCGACCAATTGAGCTGATGAGCTTTCTGATCTCCTCGGGCCCGAGCTCCTGACCATGGGTAGCGCCGGCGGCACGGGAAATACTCTCGTTCATCAAAGTGCCGCCGAGGTCATTGGCACCGGCGTTCAAACACATTTTCGCGCCCTCGATCCCCATCTTGACCCAAGAAGTCTGGATGTTGGTGATATGGGGGTGCAACACTAGGCGTGACACGGCATGGATCAATACCGCCTCGCGAAGGGTCGGGCCACGGCGCGCTCGGCTCTTCAAGAAAATTGGCGCCTCCATGTGAACGAAGGGCAAGGGCACGAACTCCGTGAATCCACCTGTACGTTCCTGTAGCCGGCGCAACCGCAACAGGTGACGGGCGATATGGTGGGAGGCTTCCACATGTCCGAACATTATCGTCGAAGTTGTTGGCAAACCAAGGCAATGGGCCGTTTCCATGATGTCCAGCCACAGGTCCGTCGATAGCTTGTCAGGACAGATGATGGCCCGCACTTCATCATCAAGAATTTCCGCTGCCGTGCCTGGAAGGCTTCGTAAACCGACATCCTTCAACTGCGACAGGTACGCCGAAATCGACATATCCATACTTGTGGCGCCGTGCCAAACCTCCAAGGGCGAAAAGCCATGTATATGCACACCTGGACGGACCCGATGGATAGCCTTGGCGAATTCAAGATACGTTTCGCCGCTAAACGACGGATGGATACCGCCTTGCAGGCAAACTTCGGTTGCGTTCCGCGCCACCGCCTCCTTTGCCATGCGCACAACTTCTTCCGTTGATCTCAAATAAGGCGCATCGCGGAGGGCATCGCGTGCGCGCCCTTTCGAGAAGGCACAAAAGGCGCAGTGGTACGTGCAGATGTTGGTGTAGTTAATATTGCGATTGACCACGTAAGAGACAGTGTCGCCCACGACTGCCTGCCGCAATTCATTGGCGACCTCGCAAACCCGATCGGCGATGGGACCACGGGCCGATAACAGATGGCAAACGTTTTCAACACTGAGTTCGTCGCCATCCTGAGCGCGTGCGAGAATGCGCAAGGTTTTACAATCCGCATCCAAGCTGTTCATGGGTGCGTTTCGGCGTGCTATTGGAATTTCACCGCCGGCGAACCATGTCCCTTCCCGGGCAAAGCCCTCGCTATCCTGAAGGGCCAGAACGGAACCCTGTAGTTCAGGTTCGATCCAGATGTCGGCATCGCGAACAAAATCCGGATAGGTAGCCAACCGCTCGACTAGCACCTTTCCGGCCCTTGCACTGATTGTCCGAAGCGCATCAATTTCGGGCCACGGCGCTTCCGGATTTACGAAATCGGGCGTCACAGGAGATACCCCACCCCAGTCGTTGATCCCCGCTTTAATCAACCAGCTGTGATCTTCTGATGTCAGGTTCGGTGGAGCTTGAATATTCATTTTTGGTCCAAACAACAACCGCGCCATGGCTATGGTCCAGAGGAGCTCGTCCAGCGGCGCCGCTGACGCATCCGCCATTCGGGTATCCGGCTTCGGCTTGAAGTTCTGGATTATCAATTCCTGAATGTGTCCATGGGCATCGTGAAGATCACGAACCTTCAATAGGGCGTCGATACGTTCGGACCGCGTCTCTCCAATCCCGACAAGGAGACCAGTGGTGAAAGGTATACGCAAGACGCCAGCCTGACGAATGGTTTCAAGCCGCCGCGACGGCACCTTATCCGGGGAGCCATAATGGGGGCCACCTTGGTCACACAAACGGTCTGTGGCGCTTTCTAGCATAAGCCCCTGCGACACAGATACGGTTCGCAGTAGGGCCAACTCCTCCGCGCTCATGACCCCCGGATTCACATGTACGAGAAGCCCAGTCTCCCGCTGCACTCGGTCGGCAACGTCAGCAAGATAGGAAATCGTCGTGTTGTGTCCGAGTTCCTGAAGCGCACTGCGGACAGATGGATACCGGCGCTCGGGCTTGTCGCCGAGCGTGAACAGAACTTCGGTGCATCCAGCTCTGGCAGCAGCGCTCACCCGCGATAGGACCTCAGCAACGCTGAGAAACGGCGTCCGACCTGGCTTCGGCGTCTGGGCAAAAGTGCAATAATGGCAGACGTCACGGCATAGATGGGTCAACGGAACAAAAACGTTTCGTGAGTACGTTACATAGGCACCGTGGCCAGCGTCTCGAACTTCCGCGGCACGGGTCATCATATCGTTGATCTCGGCCGAATTTGCATCCACCAGATTGAAAGCTGTCTTCTGGGAAATACGGACGACGCTTGGCGATAACCTGAATTGATCACCCACTTTGTTCATGAAGCTAACACAAATTCGGCACTGCCCGGAAACACGGCCTCAACAAAGTCGCGGGTGTGTGATGGAGGGCCTTTGCGACAAAAGAATTCGACTACGTCAGCCCAATCATCGATATCCAGTGCGACATCAGGTAAATCCAAGATGTGCGTGATCTCCACGTGAGACTCCGCCAAAGCTCTCAAACGCGCGAAACTACGCCCATCAAAGGTCAATGGCATGAGGTCTGGTGGAGATATTAGCGCCGCGTTGCATCCAATGCCGTCCCTTGCCGGCACGAACGCCATCGATGCGTCCCCGTTGGCACAATCCAGTATCTGAACCACGTCCTGGGCATTGATCAAAGGCACGTCACCCATAACCGCCAACATTGTACGTGCACCCTGATGCGCCAGCGACCGCGCGACAGCGGCGACGGCGACGCTCGGACCATTCTCCGCCGTGTCATGGATGACTTCCACACCAAATTCCTGCGCAATCCGTGCGACCTTCGGCTCAGCACTTACAACGCTAATCCCCGCCAACTCAGACACCGCGCAGAGCGCGCCCAACACGTCGCGCAACATGGCGGCCGAGAGCGCCGCGCGATCATGGGAATCCCAGAGGTCCGCCAGACGCGACTTTGACGTCGCGAATGATTTGACCGGGACAACCGCCCATGTGCCAAGCTTACTCATACCGCCGATTTTCCCTCTCGAAACAGGTCCTGCGCTGGCGGTCGCAATAAGTTGGTCGCAGATCCACCGTCACCAGAAAAGGAGAGCCCGCGAATGATAACCATGGGTTGGCCCTCGTTCGACTGTCCCATTAAGAGCGAAGCGGCAGATGCCAATTCATCCGCCAACGCAATGGACGTCGCTTGAAGCGGACGCCCATCCAAATCCGGATGACCGCACATATTAACCAATGCCGGCACCCCGGATACTCCGATGGCAAAACCTACCGTTCCCAGTCGCCATGGCCGGCCCCAAGAGTCAGAAATGATCACACCAATATCGACGCCGAGACGCTCGCGGATATTATTTCGTATCGCGGCGGCCGAAGCATCGGGATCCTCAGGCAGAAGGATCACTTGATCTGGAGCGCCAGTATTTGATGCATCAATACCCGCATTCGCCATCACGAAACCCAGGCGGTGTTCGACGATCATCAATCCTGGTTGAGCCCGTAAGACGCGGGAAGATTCGCGCAAAACCAATTCAACGACCCGGGGGTCCTTCCCGGTTTGTTGCGCCGCGGCATGCGCATCATCGGATACCTCAACCGAGCCGAGTTTGACGATCCGCCCTTCCGCTTTAGAGATGATTTTCTGGGCGATCACGACAATATCACCCGATTGAGGCGCTGCCCCGCAAACCAAACCGGCCACGTCGTGACCCGGGGTGATGGCGGGGACGTCTTCCACGGCAAACATGGTGATCGGCTGATTGATGGTCCCCTAGCCTCCGCCACTCATTTGCCACGGCTCCTTTGCGACAGCCAACTGTTTGGCAAAATCGAGGACCGATCGCGCAAGGTCGATTCGATCGTCGAGATCTGACATCACGGTTTTCGTTACCAGCACAGGGAGCCCTAATTCTAACTGTTCAGCAGCGTCCACATGATCGATCACAAATCCGTCGACGAAGTCGTTATAATGGCGAAGGATTTGTGCATTGCCGGGTTTCATACCTAGTTCCTTATACATTTTCGCCAACGGTCCCTTCACCGCTACGCCACCTACGAGCGGACTAACCGCGATCACCGGTGCCACACAAGCCGCCAGGGCAGCACGGACACGAGGAACAGACAGGATCGGTTCGATACTCACGAATGGGTTCGATGGACACATTACAACGGCCTGCAGATCCGGATTGGCTAATGTATCAATTATTGAAGGTGATGGCTGTGCCCCGGTTGCACCATCATAGATGAAACCGGAAATTCGGGGCTCACAGCGCTCTTCAACGAAATAGTTCTGAAACGGCAACCGACGACCGTCCACCGTCTCGACCATCGTCCGAACCGATTGATCACTCATGGGCCACCCATGAGCTTGAATTCCAAAGGCCGCAAAAAACTGCGCGGTGATATCACTCAGTTTAGCACCGTTGTTTAGCAGCTCGGTCCGCCGAACGTGCAAGGCCAAATCACCATCCCCCAGATTGAACCATGCCGGTCCGCCGATCCGCTTTGTCTGCTCCATGAAAGACCAGGTCTCACCGGCCCGGCCCCATCCCAGATGTTCATTGCTCTCGCCGGCGAGCGTGTACATGACCGTATCCACGTCCGGCGATACATGCAGCCCCATATGCTCAAGATCATCACCTGTGTTGAGCGCGATCGCCAGACGCCATGGCGCCAGTTCGTGGTATAGCCCCAGCACCAATTTCGCGCCGCCGATGCCACCGCTCAGAGCGAGAACCGACGGCGCTGTATCATGGACATCAATCATAAGTTTCTGGAACGACCTTCATTTTAGACAGCGTATTCTGCCATCAAGTCGCGATAACCATCCAGATGTGCGTCAACATCCGTCGGCTGATGAGCTGGTGCGACCGTCCCCTTTACCATAATCCTTGCCGCCATATCCGTTCCGTCGCCCTCAAAGACCAAGCCTGTCGGAATGCCCCCCCCTTCGGAAACCTCATGGACCCGGCCGAACGCCTTAGCGCGGTCGAACCGATCGTAACGATCGTCGGCTTCAAGATCGACCACGCGTCCGGCCCAATCGGCATATGTGTCATTATAGGTGACGCAAGGCGAGAGGATCTCAAGGAACGCAAACCCCCGTCCCTGTTGCGAATGGATCAATGCCGCGCGCATCAGACGGTCCATTTGTTCCGGAGCTCCCGTGAAGGCCCTTGCCAGAAATGTCGTCCCTGGCAATGCAAGGCCCAGCGATATGCCGTCCATCCCCTGTTCGGCGGCCTCATGGGACGGCGCTGCCGTTGGCGAATCCTGTCCCTTCGTCAATCCATACACGGCGTTATTCATAAGCAAATACACCATCGCCGGATTGCGTTTGAACGTATGGACCAAATGTCCCGCACCGATCGCATAACCATCCCCGTCGCCGCCAGCCGCGATGATTGTCAAATGCGGGTTGGTCAGCGCCACGCCTAGCGCCGCGGGCAGGACGCGCCCGTGCAGGGCGTGATAGCCATAGGCTTCCACATTGTTTTGGATGGTGCCAGAACATCCGATCCCGGCCAGCACCATGGTTTCATGGGGCGGCACTTCCAGGTCTCGCAACGCCGATACGAGGGTGTTGCGAACACCGAAGTGTCCGCAGCCAGCACACCAAATTGTGTTCGTATGATCAAAGGTTCGCGTCATGCGACAATTCCCATTTCGGCAACATTGTCGGCAAACGCTGGATCGGACAAGAGCGCCGCCACCAATTCACTCGGTCCAAACGGCGTCCCGTTATACTTCCTGACACTCCCCAACCGATCACCGTTAGCGCCAGCCCCCATGAGCAAACGGCGCAATTGCCCTTCCACGTTATGTTCAACAACGACAACCCGGCGTCGTTTCGCAATGAACGCCAATGTTTCCTGGGGAACAGGCCAAAGCGTTCGTGGCTGCAGACCGGCGACGGCAATGCCCGAAACTTGCAATCGCGCTACTGCTTCATCCATAACGCCTGTCTGCATGCCAATCCCCAGGATCCCAACTTCGGCACCGTCGTCACCAAAACGCTGACCAAGAGGTAGATCATCACCCAGTGCGGCGATTTTACGCATCCGCTTCTCAGCCATGGCTTGACGGACATCTGGCTTGGTACTCACTAGGCCCCATTCGTTTCGTTCGTTTCCGGTAATCAGGTTCATCCCCCCGGGCGTACCAGGTACGGCCCAGGGTGACACCCCGCTATCCGTGATCTGATAACGTCCATACGCAGCCATCTTGCTTAGACCCGCCGCATCAAGCCTGACGCCTGGCTCGGCTTCTACTGCCTCCAAATCGAAATAGGGGATTGTTCGAGCATCTTGGGCAACGGCTTGGTCGAGAGCGATGATAACCGGACATTGAAGGCGCTGCGCGAGATTTGTCGCGGTAACCGCAAGGTCAAAGCAGTCTTTGGGCCCACCCGGCGCTAGGACAATCCTCGGGAACTCACCATTGCCCCCAAAGACCATCATGTCGAGATCACTTTGCTCAGGCTTCGTGGGCATTCCGGTCGAAGGCCCCGAGCGCTGGCTATCGACGATCACCAATGGAATTTCAGCGGAACCCGCATGGACAATGCCTTCCTGCATTAAGGAATATCCTGGACTTGACGAACCGGTCATCGCGCGCGTCCCTGTCATGGCTGCCCCAATCGCCATATTGACGGCAGCCAGCTCATCCTCGGCCTGAAGCGCAATTCCACCACGCGCCGGGAGATGTTTTTGCAGGAACTCCAGTATTTCGGTGGCCGGTGTGATTGGATAACCGGCATAAAACCGACCTCCGGCCGCCATAAACCCGAACGCGAGGGCATCATTACCGTTGATCAACAACTGCTCTTCACGCGCCACACGATCGACGCACCAAGGTCCCTGGCCCAGACCAAGGCCCACCTCATCGGCGAAATCCAATCCGAAACGGAACGCACGCACATTCGGCTCCAAGAGACGCGGCGGCAACCGGCGCAAGGCATGGGTTAAGCAGTCTTGGGCTTCATCCTGCGCGATGCCAAGCAGTCGGGAAATCACGCCAAAACTCAGGCTGTTCTTGAACAAGTCCCGGCGAAGGTCACGGACCGCGTATCGACCGAACGGCACCTCAATCACCTTTACCGCTTCGGCCAGCGAAGTCCGGTCCAGCGGACCATCGGAAGCGTCATAAATAACTACTCCGTCATCCGCGACCAAATGTCCGTTCAGGTCGATGGCTTCTTGGTCAAACGCTACCAACAAGTCAAAACTATCTCCAAGACAGCCTCGGCGCGCGACAGACCCGCGCATTGTCGCCGCAGCCAAGCCGCCCTTGATGCGAGACGCGACATTCCGCGACGTAAAAAGATGATAGCCCCGTCGCGCAAGCAGTTCGGTCAAGATCGATATGACGGTAAGGGAACCGTCCCCTCCCTGCCCCGCCACCATGGCGGTCAAGTCGATTATTGTCTTTGGCTTACTCATCCGGGCGTTACTTTTCGATCCGCATCGCTTTCGTCTTTTGGGGGCGCGCCCGGCCCGGTGGTGTAGAAGGTTTTCGGGTCTAGATGTCCCAATTCCTGGCGAGTTGCGAGGTCCGGCATCTGAGCGGGCATGGGCCGGTTCTTCTTTTTGTCGGCGGAGAGCTTGTTGAGCAAAAATTCGCCTCGCGGTTCCACATCCAATGGCTGCGTCTCGATCCAGCCATCGTCAATGGCCGCCTGAAAGCTATCATGACCGGACTTGGTCCGAACCAGTGTATATGTCCATCCATCCAATCCGATGCCGCCAGCACAAATATCGGCATTCTCGACACTGTAATCCAGGCAGTAAAGACAGGCAGGCCGCGCCCATTGTCGGTATTTCTTTAACGACGTTTTGAGGATCTCGCCATCGTCCATGGTGATGATCACCTTACCCTTGATATTGATGTTCTTGATCCGCTTCGGGTCAACGTCGATCAACTCGGCCAACTTTTCGATGCTTTCGTGGGTAAAGGCTTCCGAACAGAATAAGCCAATCGTGAGAACGATATTGTCCCGGTACCAATTCGTCGGCCCCATGCGAATGGAGGAATGCTGTTGCATGCGTACGCCGTCGATTTGACAGGGCACACCAACCACCGCGATTGGCCGAATGTCATCGCGAACGGCTTCCTGCAGGGCGATGGTATTTGGCGAATAGGTGTAGCGTGATCCTGCGCAGGAGAGGACCGATGCGCGGTCTTTTGCCAAGATGTGGTGGCCGATCTGCTCATTACCAGGAACGACGTCGCCCAATATGGCCCCTTTAAGGGTGCCCGCCCTTTCCATGCCATGGATCAAAATCGCAGAGACTATTCCACCGTCCTGACCGTGTTTTAAAATCTCCGGATCCGTCGCACGCGCATACACTCCGTAGGCGTAGGGCCCGTAACCTTCATCTTTCACAGGTTCCAACAATCCCAGCAGGTCCGGCATTACAGCGTCTGTAGGCCGGAGAACAGGACACGCTTCCGCGCAGAGGATGCATTGAACGCAGGCCTCGGGCCGAGCATTCACTGCCACTTCGTCCGCGTAGTCGAACACATCAACCGGACAAATGGTCACGCAGGACGCACACCCGATGCATTTACCGGGATCAACCACCGTTTCCATCAGGAAGTCGACGGCACGGAAGCCGCCACGGTTGACTTCCGTCCGCCAGGCGAACGCCCATTCATAAGGACTTTCAGCTTCCTTCAACAGCCAGTCATAGCGTCGTGAGACACGGTCAGTGCGATCACGCCCGATCATTCCGGCACCGCTGGCATTACTGGTGCTTGGTTCTATCACATCATCCATACCCATAAGTCCTCACCGCCAGCTTAACCCAACAAATGCGAAGGGTGAAACCGGATCGCCTTTCAATTCGCAGTAAGTTCTTCGGTAAATACCCAATTCGGCCTCAAGACATGGAATGACAAAGCGGTTGACACGGGTTCG
>CAJWVP010000016.1 GCA_913048145.1 uncultured Rhodospirillaceae bacterium | reverse complement strand
GTCGACCTTGTCGCCTGTCGCCATTGGCATGTCCGGCGCGGTCTACGGTATGATCGCGCTGGTCCTTGGTATTGAATTCTGGCGTCGCTGCTGGCGGGTCTGGAAGAGCGAGGAGGAGCAAGAGAAGACGGCGAAACCATTGTTCCTGTTTTCCATCTTCTATCTATTCATGATCTTCGTTGCCATGTTGGTCGACCGACTGCTGGTCATCCCAGTGATGTGATAGCCGTAATAGGCCCCAATAATCAGACCACTGGGATCAAGGGCGTTGCCTTATCCATCAACTTCTGTGGTCAGGCGCTGGCTTTCCAATTGGAGAGCGGCTAGCGGCAAGACGGCTTTTATCTGAGCGGCGGGGGTATTTGGTTGTGCCTGGTGCGTCAAGAGGTCATCGCCGACGGGAAACTAGCCGACCGTCGGTATTGTTTGGCGGATGAACATCAACGCGTCGATTGATGCCACAGGCCTTACTATATGAAGGGTATATGAAAACCGAAGGAAACGCCCCATGACCAATCCCGCCTACGTCGAACTGGAAGCCCGCTACCGCCGCGTCGCCCTGCTGGGTGAGACATCTGCGATATTGCATTGGGACACGGCGGCGATCATGCCTGACGGCGCTGCGTCGGCCCGGGCTGAGCAATTGGCGGAAATGCAGGTCGTTATACACGGCCTGAAGGCAGCTCCTGAGATTGGCGAGCTGATCGGCAAAGCGGAGACGCAGGTAGGCGACCTGGATGATTGGCAGCGCGCCAACCTGAGTGAGATGTCGCACCAATGGACAAAGGCCCGCGCCGTGCCCGAGGACTTGGTTGTCGCCCTTTCTCTCGCCTGTTCGGCCTGTGAGACGTCATGGCGTTCCGCTCGACCAGCCGCCGATTTCGCCGCCGTGAAACCTTTATTGCAGGAAGTCCTGGACCGCACCCGGGAGGTCGGACAGGCGAAGGCAGAGGCGCTGGGCCTATCAATCTATGATGCCCTGTTGGATGATTACGAGCCCGGCGGCCAGTCCGCCAATATCGACCGCGTCTTCGGCGAGTTGCAGGCGTTCTTGCCAGACTTCCTCCAGGAAGCCATGGACGTACAGGCGTCGCGTCCGTCCGGCGTCCTGCCCAAGGGACCGTTTCCGGTCGACACGCAAAGGGCGCTGGGCGAAGGGTTCATGAAGGCCATAGGGTTTGATTTCGACTTCGGTCGTCTGGATGTGAGCCGTCATCCCTTCTGCGGAGGTTCCCCGGACGATGTTCGCATTACCACGCGTTATGACGAGGATGATTTTACCTCGAGCCTCATGGGCGTCCTGCACGAAACGGGACACGCCATGTACGAACGCGGTTTACCGGAAGCCTGGCGCCGCCAGCCTGTGGGCAATGCGCTAGGCATGAGCATTCACGAAAGCCAATCTCTGCTAATTGAAATGCAGGTCTGCCGCTCCCGTCCCTTCATCGAGTGGGCCGCGCCGATAATGAAAGCGGCCTTCAACGGGTCCGGCCCGGCTTGGGAAACGGAAAATCTTTACCGATTATATACACAGGTGAAGCCGGACTTCATACGCGTCGACGCTGACGAGGTCACGTATCCGGCCCACGTGATCCTTCGTTATCGACTGGAGCGCGCACTCCTGGACGGCGACATGACCCTGGACGAACTCCCCGCTGCCTGGAACGACGGCATGAAAGAGTTGCTCGGCATCGTGCCGCCCACGGACCGAGAGGGCTGCCTCCAGGACGTGCACTGGTACGACGGCGCCTGGGGCTATTTCCCCACGTATACCCTGGGTGCTATGTCGGCGGCCCAGCTATACGCGGCGGCATGCGATGCGGACGCCGCAATCCCGGCGGGAATTTTCGATGGGGACTTTCTTCCGCTCATGACTTGGCTTCGCGAAAACGTGCATGGGAAGGGACGGCTCGTGACTTCAGTCGACTTGCTGACCGCGGCGACGGGGCAACCATTGGCGACCGACGTTTTCGTCGACCATTTGAAAAGCCGCTATCTGGCCTAGGCCGCATCGGAGACTTACGATATCTGGACGTACTCGACTGCTGGGAGATCACCATGCCCATCAATACCACCGCAGTTGGCCTGGAAACAGACGTGTACTCCTTCAGCATCACGGCCCGCCAATGCTTGGCCTACGCTGCTGTATTGGGGGAGACGGCGGACGTCTATTTCGATGATGCGCGCCCGGGTGGCATCGTCGCTGTGCCGGCCATGACCGTGGCGCTGGAATGGCCATCGTCTCGGGATATCCGGGTTATGCCGGGGTTTGGGGCGACGGATGCGGAACGCTTGCAAGGGGTCCATGCGGCGCAGGACACGTATTTTCACCAACTGATCCGGCCCGGCGATCAATTAAATACCCGGGGTCGAGTTATCTCTGTGGAGCGGACCAGGCCGGGCACACGGGTTATCTTCCGCTTCGATATTACGGGCTCAGCAGGCGAGGCAGTGGTGACAAGCTATTCCACCGTCATCTACCGGGATGTCGAGACGAAAGGCGATAACGTAATCGGTGAGGCGGCGCCGGCTTGGTTGGGTGGCGACGCGCCCGCCGCGTGGGCCGAGACCATCGTCCCGGTCGCCCGGGAATTGCCGCACGTTTATTCAGAATGCGCCGATATCTGGAATCCCATTCACACGGAGCGTGAGGTGGCCTTAGCCGCTGGCCTGCCGGACATCATCCTGCACGGGACTTGCACCTGGGCGATGGCGGCTAAGGCGGTGGTTGAGGCGCATGCTGACGGAGACCCCTTTAGTCTTGCGCGGTTCTCCGGCCGGTTCACGGGGATGGTGATTCCGGGGGGCATCATCACGGTACGGCACGGAGCGGTGAAGAACGGTGCCCACGTTGAGGTGATCGCCGACGACGGGGCAGTGGCGATTTCGGAAGGTCGGGCGGTCTTTCGCTGAACCCTATTCGCCGGCTAGGCGCTCCGGTTCTTCCTTCACCGGCATGGACGTATCTTCCCCTGTATGCAGGGGCACGATGGATTGGGCGACGCTGGTGTCCAGGCCTTCGAAATCGTGATAGCCGATGGTCGTGTATAGCTCGTCCCGGGTCAGCATCTTGTCCTCGTAGCCGTCCGTGCCCCCGGTCTTGCGGATGAAGTTATAAAGATCACGACAGGCAAAGGCTTCGACCCGGGCCGACGTGGCCGGCCAGATGACGATATCGAATCCCATCTCCTGGAATTCCGTGGCCGTGAAATGCGGTGTGCGGCCAAACTCGGTCATGTTAGCCATCTTCCAGCCGGGCAGTTCATCGGCGAAGCTGCGGAATTCATCAGCTGAGGCGAGGGCATCGGGAAAGACCACGTCGGCACCAGCCTCCTTGTAGATTTTGGCGCGTCTTATGGCGCTCTCCAGGCCCTCCACGCCGGCCGCATCCGTGCGCGCGATAATGACCAGGTCGCTGGACGCCCTCTTCGCCGCGGTGATTTTCGCCGCCGCCTCTTCGGCCGTTACAAGGAGCTTGTCGTTCAAATGCCCGCACTTCTTCGGCAGCATTTGGTCCTCGATGTGGACGGCTGCCGCGCCGGCGTTTTCCAGCTCCTGCACGGTCCGCATGGCGTTCAAGGCCCCGCCGTAGCCAACGTCACCATCGACGATCAGCGGTAGGTCCGTGGCGCGGCTGATGGTTTTGCTGATGAAAGAAAGCTCGTTCAGGCCCATGATTCCGAGGTCTGGCAGCCCCATAGACAAGGTCAGCGCCGCGCCCGAGACGTAGAGCGCGTTGAAGCCGGCGTTCTTCGCCAGCAATCCCGCCATTGCGTTGTGTGCACCCGGCACCTGCAGGATTTCCGGCTTCTCCAGATATGCGCGTAGCCGAGTCCCAGGCGGTGTGGGGTTGCGTGTTTTGCCTTCCAACCAGGTCACGGTTATTCTCCTCCGCTTGATACATCTAACGCGCAGTCTAGCGCACACGCCAGAGCGAGACAAAACCACTATGCCCCGTATCGCTATCCTTGACGATTATCAGGACAAATCCCTGGAAGCTGCCGACTGGGAAAGCATCCCCAACACCGACGTTACCGTGTTCACCGAATTCCTGGGTCACGATATAGACCGCGTCGCTGAAATCTTGAGGTCCTTTGACATAATTGTCGCGATGCGCGAACGGACGAAGTTCCCGTCCTATATATTCTCAAACCTGCCGAACCTGAAGTTACTTGTCACGACGGGTATGCGAAACGGGTCCATCGACATGTTGGAGGCGCGAGCCCAGGGCGTGGATGTCTGCGGCACTGAAATGCTTCCCTATCCCGCGTTCGAACACGCTTGGGCGCTGATCCTTAGCCTTGCAAAGGAACTGCCTAAGGAAGACCAGACCATGAAGACTGGGGGCTGGCAGAAGGGGTTCGGTGTCGGCTTACAAGGCAAGACGCTCGGCATCCTCGGGCTAGGTAAATTGGGCGCCCAGGCGGCGACAGTGGGTCTGGCCTTTAATATGGATGTGATTGCCTGGAGTCCGAACCTGACTGAGGAGCGTTGCGCCGAAGTTGGCGTCAAATTGGTCACCAAGGAGGAATTCTTTCGTCAATCCGACGTGATCACCATTCACATGGTGCTGAGCGAGCGCTCTCGCGATCTGGTGAACACCGCGGAACTTTCGCTGATGAAATCCTCGGCCTATCTCGTCAATACTTCGCGGGGACCAATCGTCAACGAGGCAGCTTTGTTGGACACTCTGCAGAACCGGCGCATCGCCGGCGCTGGTCTTGACGTCTTTGATATTGAGCCCCTACCCAAGGACCATCCGCTGCGTGGTCTTGATAATGCTGTCCTAACGGGGCACACAGGCTACGTCATCGCGGAGCTCTACGATAAGGCCTACGGACAGGCCGTTGAGGACATCATCGGATGGATGAACAAGTCGCCGGTGCGGTTGTTGAACGGAGAATAGACATGTCCGAGCTGATTGAAGCGACCCGCGACGGGGAAATCCTCACGATCACCCTGAATAATCCGGACAAGCGTAACGCGCTGACCATGCAGGCTTGGGCGCAACTGGCCTATACTCTCGGACAGATTAGTATGGATGAGACCGTGCGCTGCATCGTGATCAGAGGTGCCGGCGACAAGGCTTTCGCGGCGGGGGCCGATATTTCAGAATTCTCGGAGGTGCGTGCCAACGCTGAACAGGCGGCTGAATATGGTAAGGCCACGGCGTTAGCACTGGATGCCCTCGTCAATTGTCTGCATCCAACAATTGCCCTTATCCAGGGGGCCTGTACCGGCGGTGGGCTGGAGATCGCGGCTGCCTGCGATATTCGCATCGCTAACGAATCGTCCAAGTTTGGCGTGCCTATAAGTCGTTTGGGCTTTCCGTTCGCATACCCAGAATTGGAGCCCGTGATGAAGGTGGTGGGTCGAGCCAACGTATTGGACCTATTGTTGAGCGGGCGCATCATCGGTGCCGAGGAAGCGCTGCGCATGGGGTTGGTGACCCAGTTGGTGGCCGACGAGGCGGTCGTCAAAGCCGTCTATGACCTGGCTGGGCGCATGGCCGCCGCCGCACCCCTGTCCATGCGTTACACCAAGAAATTCGTCAATCGCCTAACCAATAATCCGGCGCCCCTTTCCGCCGATGAACTGGCAGAAAGCTATGCCCCATGTGACTCTGAAGACTACGCCGAGGGTGTGCGCGCTTTCCTTGCCAAGGAAAAACCGGCCTTCAAGGGCCGCTAACGGAGGAATAAACCATGACCCAAGCCAAAGCCCTGCAGAACTTTCTGGACATGCCTGGTATCTTACCCATGCCCGGCGTCTTTGATCCAATATCCACACGCATTGCCGAGCGGGCAGGTTTTAAGGCCGCCTTCATGAGCGGCTTCAATGTTGCCGCCGCGCGCATCGGCATGCCCGACACGGGCCTAATCTCTTACGCGGAGATGTTGGATCAGGGCCGCAATCTGATAGATGCGGTCTCCATTCCCGTTATCGGTGATGGGGATACGGGCTGGGGCAATGCCATCAACATCAAACGCACGGTAAAGGGATATGCGGCAGCGGGGTTCGCCTGCATCATGCTTGAGGACCAGCTGGCGCCAAAGCGCTGCGGTCACACGGAAGGCAAGGAAGTGGTCAGTCGGGCGGAGGCTTGCACTCGGTTCCGCGCCGCTGTGGATGCCCGCGAAGAGGTTCGCACTGAGGGCGGCGATATACTGATCATGGCCCGCACGGATGCCAACGAGAACCACGGGATCGAGGAAGCCATGGAGCGTTGTCGGGAGTTCCGCCGCATCGGCGTCGACATCACTTTTATGGAAGCGCCAAAGAACCTGGATGAGATGAAGCGCTACTGCGACGAGGTCGATGGCCCAAAGATGGCAAATATGGTTGAGCAGGGGAAAACCCCGTTCCTCAGCCCCGCTGAGCTGGAAGATATTGGTTACAAGCTTGCCATATGGCCGTCTTCGATCATGCTGGCGTCAATTCAGGGCATGCAGGCAGAAATGGCCCGCCTAGCTAGAGGTGAGGTTGGCGAGGACGGTAAGGCGACGTTCCTAGAGCTTCAGGACTTGGTCGGTTTTCCTGCCTACTATGACGCGGAGAAGAAATACGCCTTCGAGAATGTGGACCAGGCGGCAGAGTAGCATTGCCTCATCGTGAAACACCAGTTCGACCCACTACAACTATACAGATCCGTAAGCGCCATAGCTATCGTCGATCTGAAAATGGCGGCATGCTGTCAGGACGAAGTCGCAAAAGGGCATGAAATCGATTATAGCGATGTAGCGGTAGCCTTGCTCGGCACTTCGAATAAAGCTTCCATCTCGCGGCGCAGCCGGTAGGCGTTCAGGGTTGTGTCAACGTCCACGTCTTCCCAGGTGAGCGAGCCATCCTGTGGAACATTACGGATCAGCTTCAGGTCATGAGCAAGACCTAACGGTAGGTGGCCCTTCGCCAAGGACTTATCTGACGGTATGAGCTTGCCGAAAACCGTGTAGCCGCCTTCGCCGTCGAGAATCTCGCCAGCCTTCAAATCCCGCTTTGCCGTGGCGATGACGTCGGCATTGAAGCACATGGCCGCGCCCGTTGCTTCGCGGCGAATGCCAACCGTCGCCACGGACATGCCGAGTTCCAGACCGATCATGTGCCACCGCTTGTAGAGGCTCATGTAGCGCCCGGTCGGGTCGGTGACAACCTTGTACTCCTCGAAGCAGTTCTTGATGTAGTCCGTGTCCGCCTCGACACAGACCCAGACCCCCTTTCGGATGTCGTAGGGGATTTTCTCACCTCTCGTGGTCAACGCAGAGATCACTTCCACCAAACCCTTGGATTCAAGTACGCCGCCCTCCGATGTTGGCCGCATTAGGGTCGGGATGTCGTCGATGGAGCCCGGCGGAAAGGCAAGGCCGTCCGATGGTGCGCTTAGCCCCGTGGCATTTGCGATCGCGGTGCTCTCGATAGCTGGTTTGGAGCCATCTAAAAAGGAGTTGAACATCTTCGGATTGAGCCCGCCGCGTTCCGCCTGTTCGGCTGTCAGACCCCAATGATCCCAGACCGTTTCGGGCGTCGACTCTCGATATTCTGGGAGCCAGATATGGCCGCGCCCGGCTGCTGCGATGGGAAAGCTGCAGGTCCGCGCCCAGTCCACTAACTCGCAGACCAGGGCCGGCTGATCGCCGTAGGCCATGGAATAGATGACGCCCGCCTCCTCAGCCTTGTGGGCGAGGAGGGGTCCGCAGAAGGCTTCCGATTCAACTGTAACGTTGATTACGTTCTTGCCATTCTCAAAGGCTTTCAGGCAATGATCAACGGCGGCGATGGGGTGGCCCGTGCATTCGATGATGATGTCGACGGCTGGGTGGCGGACCAGTTTATCCAGGTCCTCACCCACATGTGTCGCACCGCTTTGCACAGCTGCGTCTAGGCTGGGGGCCGCATATTGTTCCTCGGGCCAGCCGACTCGTTCTAGACTGTGCTTCGCGTTGTTGATGGATAGATCGACAATGCCGACTAGATGCACGCCAGGCGTCCGGATCACTTGCGCTAGGTACATGGATCCGAATTTGCCCGCGCCAACGATACCGACGCGCAAAGGGTCGTTCGCGGCCTCCCGCATAAGTAGTTGGGTATAAAGTGCCAAGGCCAGGTCCTCCGGATCGATTATGGACGGTCTGGTTTTAACCGGCCCGGCCTAGCCTGCCAAGGCAGGCTGCCAAGTGAAACTCTCGGAGATGGCTTTCGCCATGGCCCTGACTGCCGGTGAGAGCGCCTATTCCCGTCACATAAAGATACCGATTTGCCGTGTGATCTGGGGAAGTGTGGTGTTTGGCGGGTTGCAGCGGCTCCGCCCCATACCCTCAAGCGCGATACCCAGCATGGTACCGAGCACGGTCTTGAGCGGTTTCAATCGATTGATCGGTTCTGAAGAACAATTATCCATATTTTTCTATTGGATTAATCAAGGTCCCTATGATTGATTGAGTAAATATTTTTATGGAATCCAAAAGGGAGTACTCGTCATGTCCGGGATGACAAGCCGGCTTGCCAATTTTGCTGCCGATCTCAGCTACGATGACCTGCCGACTGAAGTGATCGAACGAACGAAACTGCTGATTTTCGACATTACCGGTATCATGGTCCGCGCACGCCACGATGCGGAGTCGACGGCCAGCATGATTTCTGCCGTTGAGCGTCTGGGCCTTGCGTCAGGTGATTGTTCGGTGATGGGGGATACAAAAGCCTACGCGCCGACGGCTGCGGCCCTGGTTAACGGCACCTTGGCCCATTCTCTGGACTTTGACGATACGCACGCCGCTGGGTCGCTTCACTCATCCGCGCCTATCGTGCCGGCAGCCCTGACCGCGGCCGAGATGGCAGGATCGTCAGGCCGAGATCTGATCGCCGCCTGTGTTGCTGGCTATGAGGTGCAGATACGCCTGGCCCTGGCACTCAATCCCTCCGAACACTATGATCGGGGGTTCCACCCAACGGCCACCTGTGGCGTTTTCGGTGCGGCAGCGGCGGCAGGCCGATTGCTGGGCCTGGATGGCGTCGGCATCCAAAGTGCCTTCGGTATTGCCCTCAGCCAAGCGGCCGGATCCATGCAGTTTTTGGCTGACGGGTCATGGACCAAACGCAGTCATGTGGGGCAGGCAGCCCAGAACGGTTTGATCTGTGCCACCCTAGCTGCCGAGGGTTTCAAGGGGCCGGAAGAGGCCTTTGAGGGCAATTGGGGGTTCCTCTCCGCCTATGCGCCGAACCCGGATGGGGCCAAGGTCACAGACCGTCTGGGCGAGCATTGGGAGACCCTTGGTCTTGCGGTAAAGCCCTATCCGTCCTGCCGTTACAGCCATGCGGCCATGGACGGTCTGGTGGCACTAACCAAAGAACATGGTATCGCGCCAGAGGACATCGAGGCAGTGGAGATCGGACTTCCAGAAACCGGCTGCAAGATCATCGGCCAGCCTTTAGACGTCAAGATCAACCCTGATAGTGTCGTCGATGGCCAGTTTTCCATGCCGTTCTGCGCTGCCGTGGTGCTCCGCGAAGGCAACATGGCGTGGGACGATTACGCCAAGCATTTGAACGATGAAGACACCCGCGCTCTATGCCGAAAAGTTTCCACCGTTCACGACGCCAAAGCTGAGGCGGCCTACCCGGCGAATATGTCTGGCTCGGTACGGATCACGACTACTACCGGTGAGTTTGCCACTTTCGTCGAGGTGCCAAAAGGCGAGCCAGATAATTTCATGACCACGGATGAGTTCCGCGCTAAATTCGATAGCCTTTGCGCACCTTATCTTGATGAAGCACGCCGGATCCGCCTGGCGGATGCTATATTAACGCTTGAAGACGCAAATGCGGTAGCGTCCGTCTTCCAACTTAGCCAACCTTGAGGAGCCTAAATTTATGGTCGCCCATGCCAAGGAAGTCGGACCGAACCGTTATCGTGAGTCCTACGGCCGTTACTATGAGGAGTTTATGGTCGGAGATGTTTACGAGCATCGCCCCGGCCGAACGATCACCGAAAGTGACAATACATGGTTCACGCTTTTGACCATGAACCAGCACCCGGTTCACTTCGACGCAGAGTATGCGTCGCATTCCGAATTTGGGAAGCCTCTGGTGAATTCGTGCCTAACGCTATCTATCGTCGCCGGGATGACCGTCTCTGACGTTTCCCAGAAAAATATCGCCAATCTGGGCTGGACCGATATAAAGCTGCCGAACCCCGTGTTCATAGGCGACACCCTGACTGGCGAAACCGAGGTTCTTCAGAAGCGGGAGTCAAAGTCCCGTCCAACCCAGGGTATTGTCACCGTTCGCACCAAGGGCTTCAAACAGGGCGGTGTAGTGGTGATGACATTCGACCGGGTCATGCTGGTCCCAAAGGTGGGGCATGCCGTCGACGACAAAGCAAATTATTGATGCCCGTTATATCCCTGTGGGCTGAAGATTGAGCGAGGCTCAGCTCGTGCCGTGCGCCACGGGCATTCACCATCACGCGAATACCTAACGCACGACACAATTTTGAAGAGAAGGATAAGGACATGCCTGATAGCTATCACACTGAGGCTGACCAGGAAGAGACCCTAATACTCGACACCGTCGACCAGTTTCTGGAGCGTGACGTGCGGCCCTACGTTCGGGAATTGGAAGCCGCCGACGAATACCCGGCCGAGATCGCCGACAAGATGGCGGAACTGGGCCTGTTCGGTGCCACTATCTCCGCCGATTATGGGGGGTTGGGCATGAGCGCTGACACCTACGCGAAGATCGTTGAGCGGGTCTCTGCAGTATGGATGTCCCTATCGGGTATCTTCAACTCGCATTTGATCATGTGCGCCGCTGTGGAGCGGTTCGGGTCGGAGGAAATGAGGCGTGCCTATCTGCCAAAATTTGCCGCCGGTAAGATGCGTGGCGGTATTGCCTTAACTGAACCAGATTGCGGCACTGACTTGCAGGCTGTGCGAACCCGCGCAGAAAAGGATGGCGACTACTATGTTATTAACGGCAACAAAATGTGGTCTACCAACGCGGTAAAGGGCCACGTCCTAGCTGTCTTATGCAAAACAGACTTGGAAGCGGAGGGGCCGCGCCACAAGGGCATGAGCCTACTACTTGTTGAGAAGGATATGGGCTACAAGGCCTCAAAGTTGAAAAAGCTTGGCTATCGTGGTGTTGATACGGGCGAGGTGCAATTTGACGCCGTTCGTGTGCCCACCGCTAATCTGATTGGCCCGGCGGAAGGCAAGGGTTTGAACCAAATCCTGGCGGGATTAGAACTGGGGCGGATCAATGTTGCGGCCCGCGGCGTAGGTGTAGCGCGTGCGTGCTTGGAAGAGTCGGTCGTTTACGCCCAGACCCGCAAGACCTTTGGTAAACCCATCGCGGAGCATCAGTCGATCCAGATCAAGTTGGCTGACATGGCCTGTCGGGTAGAGTCGGCACGACTTTTAACCGAACAAGCGGCACGAGCCTACGACACGGGTGAGCGCTGCGATCTGGAGGCCGGTATGGCGAAATTGGTGGCCACTGAAGCTGCCATGGAAAATGCAAATGAGGCCATGCGCCTTCATGGAGGTTATGGTTACTCACCCGAATACAATATCGAGCGCTACTACCGTGACGCACCTTTGCTTTGCATTGGTGAGGGGACCAACGAATTGCAGCGGCTGATCATCGCGAGGCAGTTGGTGGAACGGAATCCGGTGTAATCATGAAGCTTCCCCTCGGCGACGTTCGTGTACTCACGGTTGAACAATACGGCGCCGGTCCCTTCGGCACGCAATATCTCGCGGATCAGGGAGCGGAGGTTATCAAGATTGAAAGTCCCAGCATGGGTGGCGACTACGCTCGCGCCGTCGGCCCGCATTTTTTTACCGACGAACATTCGCAATTCTTTCACTCCTTCAATAGGAACAAAAAAAGTCTGAGCCTCGATATCTCCAAACCCGAGGGTAAAGAGGTGTTTCATAAGCTAGTGGCGACTGCTGACGCGGTTACGTCAAATGCGCGTGGCGACGTGCCGGCACGGCTTGGGATTACCTACGAGGAGCTTGGCGCGGTCAATCCGAAGATAGTCTGCGCGCACTTGTCGGCTTATGGCAGGGAGGGCTCACGGGCCAACTGGCCGGGGTTCGACTACCTCATGCAGGCGGAGACTGGTTACTTTGCCTTAACAGGTGAACCAGATTCTCCTCCAACACGGATGGGGTTATCTATCGTCGATCTGATGACTGGGCTTGGCTTGGCTTACAGTGTTGCGATTGGTGTCCTCAGCGCGCGTGAGACCGGGATGGGGCGCGACATGGATATCAGCTTATTCGATACGGCGCTATTCAACCTCTGCTATCCGGGCACCTGGTATCTGAACGCCGGTGTCAACCAGCAGCGCGAACCACGCTCGGGCCACCCGTCATTAGTGCCCTGTGCGCTCTACACGACCAAGGACGGGTGGATCTACATCATGTGCAACAAGGAAAAATTCTGGCCGGCACTGTGTGATGCTATCGATAGGCCCGAGTGGGCCGATGACCCTCGCTTTGCCACATTCGCTGAGCGTTTGGGGAACCGCATGTTGCTCCAGGATCTGCTGGACGCTGAGTTAAGCCACAAATCCACCGCCGAGTGGCTGGAGATTTTTGCCGGCAGCGTTCCGGCTGCGCCCCTGAACGACGTAAAAAGCGCGTTGGATAACCCCTTTGTTGCGGAGCGAGGCCTGATCCAAACCCTAGACCTCAAGGGTCATGGAGACATTCGCCTTATCGATACCCCTATCAAGTCCGGCGTATCGACGCCCTCGAAACCGGCCCCGACGTTAGGTGAACAGACGGACGAACTGCTTGATGAAATCGGTGTCAGCGCTGAACGGCGCGCCGCGCTAAAGATGGACGGAATCATCTAGCCACTAAAAAGACTCCCGTTCTCCTCAGCGGCGTAACGACTAGCGTTTCGCGTCAGCGGCCGCTGCGCCGTCGGCGTATTCGCAGATCACGTTCAGCACGGCCTGGCGTTTCTCTACGTCGACGGCATGGAGCGCGCGCTCCAGCGCGGCCGGCAGATCGGCAGCGTTCTTGACGCATTCTGAAAAGCCACCCGACGCCTCGACCACATGCTCGAACCGAGGTGACGGCTTCAAGTGTGTCAGCGGGGCGTCGTTGGACCGTGATGCGGCGCCGTTTGGGTACATACTCAGTGTCGCGCGCCTTACTGCGCCCCACATGGCGTTGTTGACGATGATCGTGAGGATCGGCAGGCCTAGGGCCTCGCATACGAAATGGGCTGGCGTTGGGTTGCCAAACATATAGCTCCCGTCGCCGACCACGGCGATCACGCGCCGGTCCGGGTTGGCTAGCTTTAGGCCGATGCTTTCGCCAAGGCCCCAGCCGAGCCCGCCCGCAGGGCTCAGGCCAAAGTGGCAGCCCGGATTTGGGAAATCCATTAGGTGCATGGGAAATACCATCTCCGTCACCACAAGATCGTCCGGCCCCTTGGCTGCATTCAGGCAATGTGCGATCCATGGTGTCGTGGATAAGGATTTCACTGATGCCTCCTCGACGGCCTTGGTCCCCATCTCTCTCAGGTCTGCTTGCGCGGCATCCACCACCTCGCGCCGTGCCGCCGCATAGGGGGACGGATCGCGCTCGGATAGGGCGGCGTCCAGTCCGGCCAGGACCAGTGATGACTGGCCTGTGATTCCCAGATGGCTTGGGAAATTACGCATGACGTAGTCGCTGAGCAGTGGGTCGGCGCCGATGTGCACGATGCGGGCATCCGGGTTTGGCGTGTGCAGTTTTGGCAGCCACGGTGCATCGCTGTCTATAACGATGATGAGATCAGCTGACTTGACGTGTGCGCCCACTTCAAAACCCATGTGCCAGGGATGGTCGGATGGAATGGGGGAATGGCGGGGGCGGTAGGCGATCACTGGCAAAGCGTGGCTATCCGCCAGGTGCGCCAGGGTTTCCGCGTCACCGGCCCGTTGCCCGTACCCACCGCAGATGATCACTGGGTAGGCAGCGTCCGTCACCCAATCTGCAAGCTGTTCCAGGGCCGCTGCATCCGGTGCAGGTGGCGCTGGCCTCGCCGCCGCAGATAGTTCAGCTGGAGATTTAGAGGTTTCCTTGGCCAGGATTTCCCGGGGCAAGGTCACGTAGGTTGGTCCACGCGGTTCGCTGAGAGCGATGGCCATGGCGCGGTCGACAACTTGGGTGACCTGATCAGCGGTGCGCAGCTCGTAATCCCATTTCACTGTTTCGCGGACCATGCCACCCTGATCGAACATCTCCTGCCCCCAATGGATGAAGACGTTACGGGCGCCGATACTGTCATCTTCGGTGATTGGGGTCCGCCCCGCGAAAAGGAGGACCGGCACCTTATCTCGGGACGCGTTGAAAAGACCGCAAATGGCGTTTGCGGTGCCTACGTTGACGTGCAGCATCACCGCCTGGGGCCGGCCGGTCGCGTGGTAGTAGCCATGCGCCATGGCGACGGCCAGGTTCTCGTGTGGAACGGCGATAGGCGTTGGTACGGGGTGATTGTTTTCCCGGGCCCTGCAGAACCCCTCTATAATAGATGGAAAATCTGTGCCCGCGTTGCCGAACAGGTAATCGACGCCGTGTGCTCCCAAGCGGGCAAGGAACGCTTCGGCAGCGGTGACAGGGTCAGGGGATGTCTGGGTCATGATCGGGGCTCCAGCGAAGCGGTTGGGCTGACGACGCTACGATTTACGATGATACAGATCGAGAATAGGTTCCGCGTAATCGGATCACAACTGCTCGTGATCCCATTGGATTGCAGCGCCCAGCATCACGTTTGATTCCTCGACCGAATCCTGGACACTTAGGTGACGGCTCGCGACTTTGTTGGCTCGCAGCGTATTTGATTGAGCAAGATACGTCATTCAAGTGTCTCAAAATCTGTCAATAAATGTACTTTTGTTGAGTTTATGTCATCCGAAGTGACTTGACGATCCCGCACTGCACAAAATAAGAAGTTGACAGATAGCGCGATCGCGCGCACTCATCCTTAGACTATTGTCTCGCGATAGCGCGAGGCGCCGCATCTAATACTTCCTGCGGCGTACTTTCCGTAGACAATCAACAAGCAACATTCCCAACCGGCCGCGCCCGGGAAGGGAAGAACCGCTAGGGGCGATTGGCCAAGGAAACGCCGGCGCCCACGCGACAAGGATAACACCAAACATGACTGAACTTCTGTTCACGGATCTCGGCCTGGCCGAACCGGTCCAGCGTGCCGTGCAGGCGCGTAACCACACTACGCCGACGCCGATCCAGGCCCAGTCCATTCCGAAACTCTTGAAGGGCTGCGACATGCTGGGCATCGCCCAGACCGGTACGGGCAAGACGGCGGCCTTCGCATTGCCGATCCTGAGCCGCATGGCCCACAATCCACCGCCGAAGAGAGGCCGGCGCCACATACGTACCCTAATTTTGGCGCCAACCCGCGAGTTGGCCATCCAAATTGGCGACGAGGTCGAGGCCTATGCAAAGACCCAACGCCTGTTCCAAGCTGTGATTTTCGGTGGCGTTAGCCAGAAACCCCAGGTGGAAAAGCTGAAGCGCGGCGTCGATTTTGTCATCGCCACGCCGGGCCGCCTTTTAGACCTCATGAACCAGAGATACCTGGATTTCAGCCATCTGGATACAGTGGTCCTCGATGAGGCCGACCGAATGCTGGAC
>CAJWVP010000015.1 GCA_913048145.1 uncultured Rhodospirillaceae bacterium | reverse complement strand
CGGGTCAGGAACCGGACGGGCCTTGCCCATCAGCACGGGGTGGCCCATGCGGGCAATTTTCAAAATGGCCATGTCAAAACCCACTTTTCATAAAAAAAATCCCTTAAAATAAACCATAAGCAGGCCAAAACGGTCCTTCACATCCTGGATTTGATGTGTTAGAAGGAGCGCCACTGGAGAGGTATTATAGTCTTTCCAGGTGTTTCCAGTATTTAAGATGATAAGGTAGAACGAAACGTGCAAGTCTCTGTTCGTGATAACAACGTCGACCAGGCCTTGAAGGTCCTGAAGAAGAAGATGCAACGCGAAGGCGTCTTCCGTGAAATGAAGCTCCGCCGTTCCTACGAAAAGCCGTCCGAGCGCCGGGCCCGCGAAAAGGCTGAGGCCGTGCGTCGCGCGCGTAAATTGGAGCGCAAGCGCCTGGAGCGCGAAGGCTTCTAAGCCCTTTTCGACATGTTTCGGCGTTGGATGATCCGCCGGCCATCTGGTGTGGCGGATTTCTTGCGTCTGGATATCGCCGCACGGACTACCGAGGAGCCTGACCATGGCCAAGATTTATGAGATCAACGGCATTGTGCCTGTCATCGATCCCAGCAGCTTCGTTCACCCGGATGCCATCCTCATCGGCGACGCTATCGTTGGGCCCAACTGCTATGTGGGTCCGGGCGCGGTTATGCGCGGCGACTTCGGCCGGCTTATTCTGGAAACTGGCGTCAACATTCAGGACAATTGCATCCTGCATGGCTTCCCCGGCACCGACACGGTGGTGGAAGAAGACGGTCACATCGGCCACGGTGCGGTCCTACACGGCTGCCGGATTGGACCCAACGCCCTGGTCGGCATGAATTCCGTGATCAATGATGACGCGGTCATCGGCGCCGAATGTATCGTTGCCGCCATGGCTTTCGTCCGCGCCGGAGAGGAATTTGCCCCACGTAGCCTGATTGCCGGAATTCCAGCCAAAATCCTGCGCCAGGTTTCGGATGATGAGATTGAGTGGAAGTCGTCCGGCACCCGCGATTACCAAACCTTGACCAAACGGTCCCTAGAAACCCTAAAATCGGCCACGGCGCTGAGCGCCCCAGAAGCGGACCGCCCGCGTATGCCAGTGGCGAGCTCTCAGCCCTTCCACGTGGGCCGCCGCTAATCTTCCACAATTTAATAGTGCAACGCTCTGGCCGACGACAACCTTAGCGACACCGCATTTACTGCCCAATCAACCTCGGAATATATTGCCACAGACCAGAGCCAACGGGGAGTGTTGGGATGCTGCCTCACCATCACCAGCTTGCTCGTTCGGTCGATGTGAATGGCGACATGGATGCAATTCCGTATTAGTCGCGTTGAGCTATTCCAGAATAGGCTTGATCTATTTTCGCTGTCCCACAGACTTTATCCGGTTCAACGCGGCTCTGTGATTGGTGTCACTCAACCAGAAAAAAGCCAGTGGACTATGCGCGAGCGTTTTATAAAACAATGGAAGGCGCACTTATCCAAGCGCTTGCACAATCTCCTCCGTCATCTTCTTGGCGTCGCCGAAAAGCATCAGGGTGTTGTCGGCATAGAACAACGGATTGTCGACGCCGGCGTATCCCGCACTTAGCGACCGCTTCACGAACAACACCGTCCCCGACTTCTCCACGTCCAGGATCGGCATGCCGGCGATAGGACTCTGCGGATCGGTCTTGGCCACCGGGTTGGTGGTGTCGTTAGCGCCAATTATGTAGGCCACGTCGGCGGTAGAAAACTCGTGGTTGATCGCCTCCAACTCGAATACCTCATCATAGGGTACGTTGGCTTCGGCCAAGAGCACGTTCATGTGCCCAGGCATACGGCCCGCGACTGGGTGGATGGCGTAGGCTACCTCCACTCCTTCCGCCTTCAACAGGTCGCACATTTCGCGAAGTGCGTGCTGTGCCTGGGCCACGGCCATACCATAACCCGGCACGATGATTACCTTGTTGGCGTTCTTCATCAGAAAAGCCGCATCGTCGGCGGCCCCGGCCTTGGCGTTCTTGTCGCCCATGTCCGCGCTCGGCGCCGCGGCCGTATCGCCGCCGAAGCCACCCAGCAACACGTTGATGATGGAGCGGTTCATGCCCTTGCACATGATGTAACTAAGGATCGCGCCCGATGACCCGACCAGAGCGCCAGTCACGATCAAGGCTGGGTTTGACAACGTGAAGCCGATACCACAGGCGGCCCAACCAGAATACGAATTCAGCATCGACACCACGACCGGCATGTCAGCGCCGCCGATGGGGATGATGATTAGAAAACCGATGGCGAAGGCGAGGATCGCCAGCCCCCAGAACACGCCCTCCGTCTGACCACCGATCAGGGTGAAGATCAACATCACAATGATCGTCGCAATCAAGGCATTGAGGCCGTGCTGGTAATTGAAGATGATGGGATTGCCGCTCATCAAGCCCTGCAGCTTGGCGAACGCGATGACCGAGCCGGAGAAGGTAATGGCGCCAATGACAAGGCCTAAGGACAGCTCAATGATGCTGGCCGTGTGAATGTCGCCAAACGTACCGATACCGTAAGCCTCCGGTTTATAGAATGCCGCTACGGCGACGAACACAGCGGCCAGGCCCACCAGCGAGTGGAAGGCCGCGACCAGCTGCGGCAGGGCCGTCATCTCGATCTTGCGAGCGATAATGGTACCCGCGGCACCGCCAATAACGATGCCGAGCACGATCAGTTCAAAGCTGACCACAGAAGGAGCAGCCAGGGTCGTGGCCACGGCGATGACCATACCGGCGATGCCGAAGATGTTGCCCTGGCGGGCCGTTTCCGGTGAGGACAGTCCCCGGAGCGCCAAAATGAACAGCACCGAGGAAATGAGATAGGCGAAGCCCGTCAATGTTCCACTCATGATCCGGCTCCCCTATTTCTTTTTCTTAAACATGCCGAGCATGCGCTGGGTCACGATGAAGCCGCCGAAGATATTCACCGACGCTAACGTTACAGCGCAAAAGCCCATGACTTTGGAAAAGTCCATGTCCCCGGGGCCGGCTGCCAACAGACCGCCGACGATGATCACCGACGAGATGGCGTTGGTCACCGCCATAAGCGGCGAATGCAGGGCCGGCGTCACGCTCCACACAACGTAGAACCCAACGAAACACGCCATCACGAAGATGAAGAACAGGCTGAGGAAATCAAATCCACCAGCCGCCGCGGCGGCCTGAACGTCGACCAGATGCGTCGTGCTTTGGACCAGCTTCTCTGCCTCGTTCGACACCTCGGCGGCTTTCGTTGCCAGCTTCGAGGCTTGATCCTGAATGGTTGCCGCGTCCATGGCCTAGGCCTCCTTCTTCGCAGATTTCTTAGGCTGCTCTTTCTTCGCCGATGCCTTCTTCGGCGCCGTGGCGCCTGGCACACGACCGTTCACCACCTTGCCGTCCTTGGTCACCAGGGTGCCTATGACCAATTCGTCCTCCCAATCAATGACTAAGGTCTTGCTTTCCTTATCCACAAAGGGGGTCAGGAAATTCAGAAGGTTGCGCCCGAACAACGTGCTCGCGTCCTGAGCCAGACGGCCCGGCACGTTGGCGTGGCCGACGATCTTCACGCCGTTCGCCGTGGTCACCACTTCGCCCAGCTTGGCGCCGACAACGTTGCCGCCGGCTTCCACGGCCAAATCGACGATCACCGCGCCAGGCTGCATGCTCTCAACCATTTCCTTGGTCACCAGGGTCGGCGCCTGCCGTCCCGGGATCAAAGCGGTGGTGATGACGATGTCCTGCTTCTTGATATGCTCAGCAACGACGGCCTTCTGTTTTTCGAAGTACTCGGGCGGCATCTCCTTGGCGTAACCGCCTTCGGTCTGCGCGTCCCTCTCCATATCAGGATCGACTTCCAGAAACTTACCGCCCAGACTTTCCACCTGCTCTTTAGTGGCTGGGCGGACGTCCGTCGCTGTGACCACTGCGCCCAGGCGCTTCGCGGTGGCAATCGCCTGAAGCCCTGCGACGCCGACGCCCATTATGAACGCCCTCGCCGGCGCCACCGTACCGGCCGCGGTCATCATCATCGGGAACGCCCGGCAAAACTCACTGGCCGCATCCAAAACGGATTTGTAGCCCGCCAGGTTTGATTGGCTGGAGAGAATATCCATGCCCTGCGCCCGGGTGATCCGCGGCATCAGTTCCATGGCCAGGCCGGTCACGCCCGCTTGGGCGATAGCAGCAATCCCCTTCCCGTCGCTGAGCGCGCCTAAGTGCGCCATCACGATCGCGCCTTTTTTGAAATTCTTCAGCTCCGCCGTGTCCGGCCCCTGCACTTTGAGGACGATGTCCGCCGACTTGGCCGCGGCCGACGCCGATGCGGCAATTGTCGCGCCCACAATCTTGTATGCGGAATCGGGAAACGCTGCGGATTCGCCTGCGCCCTTCTCAACGGCCACGGAAAACCCTAGCCCGATAAGCTTCTCGACAGTTTCCGGTGCAGCGGCGACCCGCTGCTCGTCGGCGCGGCGCTCTTTGAGTATGGCGATATTCATGTTGGAAGCCCTCTCGTCAATTCGCGGGAGTTGTATAATTGCTGCACTGCAAAATCAACGAATTCCTATTTTATTAAGGTTATTTATCCCGTTTTATAAAAATATGCTTCTGCTTTTTGACGCGTTTCCAGACTATGGCCAAGTTTTTCAGAAACGGCAACACTTCACCCATTCGAATGTGAGGCCTCTATGCAATCCTAGAATAGCCGTCGTGACGCCCGAACAATCAGCCATTGACCCCCTCCCGACGGCGGACTAAAGACGCGGCCAATCGCATGCTAGACAGGAGCTTCGGTCATGGAAAATCTGATTACCATCGAGAACGGCGAACGCGTCCCCAACACCTTTTCCCAAGAGGAATACGCCATCCGTTTATCGAGGCTTCGCGACCTAATGGTCGAACAGAACCTGGATGCGGTGGTATTCACATCGTACCAAAATATCAACTACTATTCGGATTTCTTGTTCTGCCACTTTGGTCGATTTTATGCCTTCGTCGTCACCCACGACACGGCGACGTCGGTCAGCGCCAACATCGACGGCGGTCAGCCCTGGCGGCGCACCTTCGGCAACAACCTGATCTACACGGACTGGGAGCGTGACAATTACTTCCGCGCGATCCAACAACTCGCGCCAACGGGCGGCCGGGTCGGTATCGAACAAGACAACCTGACGGTGACCAACTTGGGCAAGATGATCGGCGCGCTGCCGAACACGGAGTTGGTCGATATCGCGCCGAAGGCGATGGCGCTCCGTATGATCAAGTCGGATGAGGAGATCGGACATATCAAACACGGCGCCCAGGTGGCCGACATCGGCGGCGTGGCTTGCGTCGCGGCAATCACCGAGGACGTCCCAGAATACGAAGTAGCCCTGGCGTCTACCGGCGCCATGGTCCGAGAGATCGCCACGCGTTTCCCGAACGCCGAACTCATGGATACCTGGACCTGGTTCCAGTCGGGTATCAACACAGACGGCGCGCACAACCCGGTGACCAGCCGCCGCGTGCAGAAGGGCGACATCCTCAGCCTTAACTGTTTCCCCATGATCGCGGGCTACTACACAGCGCTGGAGCGCACCCTATTCCTCGACCACGCCAGCGACGAACACCTGCGCCTATGGAACGTCAACGTCGAGGTCCACGAACGCGGCCTGGAACTGATCAAGCCCGGCGCACGCTGCTGCGACATCGCCCATGAATTGAACGAGATCTACAAGTCCCATGACCTTCTGCAGTACCGCACGTTCGGATACGGCCATTCCTTCGGCGTGCTAAGCCACTACTACGGACGCGAGGCGGGCTTGGAGCTGCGTGAGGATATCGAGACCGTACTGGAGCCAAATATGGTCGTTTCCATGGAACCCATGATAATGCTGCCCGAGGGCATGCCCGGCTCCGGCGGCTACCGGGAGCATGACATTTTGGTGGTCACTGAAGACGGTGCGGACAACATCACCAGCTTCCCCTACGGACCGGACCACAACATCGTCGTCGGCTGAGACGATGGCGAAGATTTGCGGATCTTAACCCGTTGCCGACGCCACCAACCATTGGTGAAAATCCGCTTCATCCACAAGAGGAACTGAGCCCAAGTAAGTCCATAGGTTGTTGTCAAAGGCCTCCTTGATCGCTTTGAAAAAAATATTGGCGGCGTGGCGGTCTGGATCCACGTGCTAGACCCGGAGATGCGGCCGAAGACTTCTGTCCGCGGCGGTGGGAGACACACAGACCAGTCGAGCACATCGTCTTCAATGGGCTAGCCGAAGGCGTTTAGGCGTTCGGCTTATGGGATCAGGTTCCGTCGGGTCAGTTCAGCAGGTGCTTCGCGATGTTGAGCAGATGAATTTGGCTGGTTCCTTCATAGACCCGAAAGGCCCGCACGTCACGGTAGAACCGTTCAATACCCGTCCCCTTTACGTATCCGGCACCGCCAAAGATCTGCACCGCCTTATCGGCGACGCGGCCACACATCTCAGTGGAGAAGTACTTACAGAGACTGACTTCCATGGTCACGTCCTCACCCTGGTCGCGCTTGCGGGCCGTCTGGAGGATCAGGGCCCGGGCAGCCTCGATCTCAACCTTGCATTCAGCCAGCATTGCCTGGACCAGCTGAAATTCCCCGATGGACTTGTCGAACTGCTTACGCGACTTAGCGAAAGCGACAGCGTCATCGAGCATACGAATGGCCGGCCCAGTGGAAAGGGCGGACAAATTGATGCGCTGCTTGTTGAGTGCCCTCATTACCGTCCCGAACCCCTTGCCCTCGACACCGCCAAGAACGGCGCTGTCGGGGACGAACACGTCGTTTAGGTAAACCTCGCCTATTGGCGCGCCTTCCTGGCCCATCTTCGGGGTGGATCCGCTGGTCGTCAGGCCGTCAGTACCGCGCTCGATCAGGAAGGCGGTGACCCCCTTGCCGCCCCGTTCTCCATCCGTACGCGCGAACAAACTGAACAAGTCGGCGATAGGCGCCAGCGTGATGTAGCGTTTCGTGCCGTTGATTCGATAGCCGCCGTCGACTTTCTCGGCCCGTGTCTGCATAGCTGTCGCGTCGGAGCCGGCGGATTCTTCGGTCAAAGCTAGGCACCCTAGCATATCGCCCGAGGCCAGTTGCGGCAGGTAGGTGCGTTTCTGATTTTCCGTCCCGTCGCGGACGATACATTCCGAACCGATCCCCGCGTTCTGCCCACCGTAAACCCTGAACGCCACCGAGCATTGCGTAAATTCCATGAATGCCAGCGCCAGCTCCTCCGACGTCATTCCCGCACCGCCGAATTCCTCGGGGATACTCCACCCAAAACTACCAAGTTCCTTTAGTTTGTTTATCACCTCTTCGGGGATATGGTCCTCCAACTCCACTCGATCTTCGTTGGGGATAGCGACATCGCGGACGAATGTTCGGATACGGTCCAGGTGTTCATTCATTTTCTGCCGGTCGCGGATCATGCGTCTTGTTTCCCTCTGCCGCTGCCATCACTTGCACTGTAGAAAGCGCCGGCATGATGGCCGCGCAAAAAACCCTGGTCGAGGGTCCCGGATTTCAATACGCGCGTTTGTTTTGACATGCGAAAATAATGAATCACTCCTATGATGTTCGTATGATATTTATAAATATCAAGAGCAATAGATCTTGAAGCTAGGTTAATCTATTCCGGTCGTTTGGCGACCAAGTCGATTTCCACTAATGCGTCCCGGGCAAGGCTAGTCACGCCAACGCAGGTCCGCGCCGGCAAACGGTCATCTGGGAAGTAGGATTTGTAGGCCTCATTCATGGCATCGTAATCGCGCTTGAAGTCGGTGATGAAGACACGCACAGACAAGACGTGTTCCAACCCCAAACCAGCCTGACTTAAGACAATGATCAGATTATCCATAACCCGCCGCGTCTGCGCTTCAATACCATCCGGCAAGGGTTTCAAGTCGTCGTCCGGATCGGTCGGCATTTGACCAGTCAGTTGCACCCAACCTTCGCATTCGACGGCGTGGCTGAACGGCGCCACATGCTTGGGCGCGGCGGAGAAGTTGTGAAAGATTGGAACAGCCATGGTGGTCGCGTCTCCTAATTTGTACATCCCAATCCTCGCACAATGAGCAAAATCGTCGTGGGCAACAATCACGATTTTTGTTGAGCCCGGCGGGGAAAAGCCGCAAAGACAAGCCATGACCATTACACCAACCCCGGCACAACAGGTCACCGGCCTCGCCGCCGCGGCCGCCGCCTCCATCAGCCTGGGGGTGATCACGCCAGCGGCCCGATTCGCCTATGACAGCGGCGTCTCCACGACCACGCTGGTCGCTTTCAGGGTCGCCGTGGCGACGGTAATCATAGCCAGCCTGGTGGCTTTTTTGCGCCGGCCGTGGGCGTTCAACCCGACCGCTTTAAAGCCCACGTTGGCCACGGTGCTGGGCATCCTCATGGTGGCTTTCGGGTACATGTCGTCGGTGCTGTTCATTCCTGTTAGCCTTTCGGCCCTGATCTTCTTCACTTTTCCGATCATCGTATTAGTGCACGCTACTCTGACAGAGCGGCGCGCGCCCAGTCTCGCGACCGTCGCGGCGTTCGCCACAGCCTTCGCGGGCCTGACCCTGGCTTTGGGGCCGAGCTTCGAGATCCTGGATCTTCGCGGTGTCGGCTGCGCCCTGATCGCCGCAGTCGGCGCTTGTCTCGTGATGATAACCGGCTCCTGGGCGGCCCGGCGCATGGATGCGCTCACGCTCACGTTTTACACCCAGGCATTCTGCCTGCCGGTTGTCGTCGCCGTACTGTTGAGCGTTGGTACCGTCGCACTGCCAACAGACGGTGCCGGATGGACCGGCCTAAACATCGCAGCGGCCGGCTACATCGCGGGCATGTGCCTATTGATGGCGGCTGTCCGACTCGCCAATCCCGCGCCAGTATCCATGATCAACAACCTGGAACCCCTAGTCACTTTAGTGGCGGCGGCCTTGATCCTGGGCGAACGCATGACGGGCATCCAATACGCTGGCGGCGGACTGGTTCTAGTGGCCGTGGTGCTCGCGACCCGGGAAATGGCGCCCAAACACGCCAACTAGGCGAATTTCTAGCTTTCGTAAACGAATTGCGCGAGGTCAGCGGTTTGCAACCCACGAAAAATGGCTCGTCGCCGGTCCGGTAAATATCGGCCTCTCAGACCAGCTTGCGAGCGACAGAACCGCCTTGATGCAGGTGCCGATGGTTACTCTCCCGATGTCGATACGCCAGTACAGGGAAGATGCCCTAGTTTCTGGTCAGTCCCCTACCCATGCTGTTCGAGATAGACTGTTAGGCGCTCAACCTGTTTACGAACATCTCCTCGCTAGGCACGCCTGAGGACATCTCACTCGACGAATTCCGAGTCGAAAATTTATTTCTCATGGATCGCGCTACGGAAATCATCTTCCAGACCTGGGCGGAGCCATATTAGAGCCGCGCGATCATACGCTCCCGCCAGTCGTAGATAGGGTCGCCATCGGCCAACAAATCGAAATCGCTGGCAATGCGCGCCCATTGGAAGGAACCGAACACGGCATAGTCGCCATAGGCCGGTTCCTGGCCGGCGATGAACGGCCGATCAGTGACGTGCACCCGGAGCGCCGCCAGATTGACCTCGCGGAATTCGTGAATGCGGTCCTCACGGCCGGCCTGCACTTCTTCCAAGGGTTTACCGAAACGCTCTTCGCGGTTGGAACGGAAATAGGCCTGATCCTTCGCATTCAGTTTGGCAAAGATGTCGAGGATGATGAATGTCAGAAGCTCCCTGTTCTGGCTGTCCATCCATTCCATGGTCAGCTTCGCCATGTGCTTTCCCTCGTTTCCAGGAAATAGGGTCGGCGCGTCCGGGTAGGTCTCTTCCAGATATTCGGCAATGGCCCAGCTATCACTAACAATGGTACCCTTGTCGTCCAGCACGGGCACTAATTTCTGCCCGGAGAACTCGAGCTTTGACTTCTCCGTGAAGCGCACCGGTTCGGTCTGGTAGTCCAGTCCTTTGTGAGCCAGCGCCAGCTTGACCCGCCAACAAAACGGGCTAAAACGGAGATCGTTGTCGGCGCAGAGGTCATAGAGCAGACGGGCCATGGCTCTCGGTTCCTTTCTGTCGGTTCAGGGGGCATACTTTCCTCTCAAACTTGCTGGAGTACAAGCGCATGCCGCCACCCGCCAAGACCACCATTCGTTGGGCACGACCCGAGGACGCAGGCCACATCATAAGGCTCATCAAGGGGCTCGCCGCCTACGAGAACGAGCCCGAAAGCTCGATTAAAATTACCGAGGCAGACATTCACCGAGACGGGTTTTCAGAACCCAAGCGGTTTGAGTGCCTAATTGCCGAGTTAGACAAAGAAGTCGTCGGCTTCGCGCTGTTTTTTCACAACTACTCCACCTGGGAAGGAAGACCGGGTATCTATCTGGAAGACCTGTACGTCGAAGAAAAAGCCCGCGGCTCAGGTCTCGGCAAATACCTCATGGCAGCGCTGGCGAAACTAGCCCAAGAACGGGACTGCGAGCGGCTCGAACTTTCCGTCCTGGACTGGAACCCGACCCGCGACTTCTACCACGCCGTTAATTGTACCCATATGGAAACCTGGCTGCCCTATCGGATGGAAGGCGCAGCCATTTTAGCGCTGGCTGCCGAGGCCCCCGATATTGCCAAGTGAGCAGATGGCATAAGAAACTTCAGTATTTGTACTTCAACGGACCGCTGATCTGATCGCCAAGGCCGTCAAGGACCAGAGCCCCGACGCAGCGGAACGCTGCGGAGCAATCCCTCCTCCTACCCTGTGTGAACAAGATGAGCGTCCGTACACTGAAGCAAGCCAGGCACGGAGTATAGGATGATGAATGCAGTGCTGGCCCTCAGCCTCGAAGATTTAGACTGGAGCAAGCGCTGGCTCGCCGGCGACAGCATCTTCCTCGCGGACCGATGCGTGCATAGCGGGGT
The DNA here is from genome assembly GCA_913048145.1 of uncultured Rhodospirillaceae bacterium. Taxonomy (GTDB): domain Bacteria; phylum Pseudomonadota; class Alphaproteobacteria; order Rhodospirillales; family Casp-alpha2; genus UBA3470. The sequence goes on along the minus strand of CAJWVP010000015.1, from coordinate 5,199 downwards.
TAAGCCGTCAGAAAGGTTTTTCTTGGATCGGTGAGTTCGCTACCATCCGCTAACGCCTGGCCTAGCCAGGCCAGAAAAAGGACACAACCATGAAAGTGGTGATCACCGGCGGCGCCGGTTTTATCGGGTTCCGTTTGGCCAAACGCCTCTTGGAGGTCGGAGAATTAACCGGCCCGGATGGAAACAAACACGCCATCGACGCGATCACCCTCTTCGACGTGGGCAAACCGCTGGAGAAACTTCGGAAGGAGGGCGTGACCATCACGGCCGTCACAGGGGACATTTCCGACAGCGCAACGGTGAACAACCTTATTGATCGCGACGACATCTCGGTTTTTCATCTGGCGTCCGTAGTCAGCGGCGGGGGCGAGAAGGATTTCGACCTCGCCATGCGGGTGAACCTGGATGGTGGCCGCCACGTCATGGAGGCTGTGCGGTCCCGCGCCGGCCAGCCGCGCCTGGTAACCGCCAGTTCCATCGCCACCTTCGGCGGCGCGCATATGGTCGATATCGTCGGCGACACGGCGAAGCAAACCCCGCAAACCACCTACGGGATCACCAAGGCCATTTGCGAACTACTGATCAACGACTACACGCGCAAGGGCTTCCTGGACGGGCGCTCGGCCCGGTTGCCAACCGTGATCATTCGGCCCGGCAAAGCCAACGCGGCGGCCTCCAGCTTCGCCAGCGCCGTGTTCCGAGAACCGCTGACGGGTGTCGACTACACCGTCCCCGTACCCGAGGCGACGACCATGCCAATCCTCGGCTACCGGGCCATTGTTGAGGGTTTCATCCACCTGCACGAACTGCACGGCGACCAGTTAGGCGACGACCGAGGGGTCGGCCTGCCCAGTCACACGGTCACCGCCGGAGACATGATCCAGGCCGTGACCAGCTTCGATAGCAATCGCCAACTGGGCCAGATCAACATGGAGCCCGATCCGTTCATTGTGGACATCGTCAAGACCTGGCCCCTGGACGCTGAATGGCGCCGCGCCTTAGACCTGGGTTTCCCTGTGGACGGCGGCCTGGACGACATCATCAGCCACTTCATCGAGGATTACCTGGACGCATGAGCCAGGTCACCGCGGAACGCTGGTCGGCCGGATCGCCCAAGTGACCGCCGGAACCCCGACGCTGGCTTTCATGCGCCGCGAATGGCGGTTCCTACTGTTTGGGGCGTTGGTCATGTTCTGGACCAGCCCCGGCCAAACCTACCTGATTTCCCTCTTTGGTGACGTCCTTCGCAAGGACTTCCAACTCAGCCACACGGACTTTGGCGGCATCTACACAGCCGCCACCTTGGTCAGCGCCGCCATCTTGTGGCCAGCAGGGCGATTGGTTGACCGGTTGCGGCTGGGCCGGTTCGTGTGGTGGGTATGTGTCGCCATGGCAGCCGGTGCGGCAGCGTTCTCGCAAGTCAGCGGCTCCGTCTCCCTGTTCTTCAGTATCCTCATCGTGCGGTTCCTTGGCCAAGGTATGATGGCACACATCGCCGTCACCGCCATGGCCCGCCGGTACGTGGCGGAACGAGGCCGAGCTATCGCCATTGCCGGCTTCGGCTTTCCAATAGCCGAAGGTACCCTGCCTCCGTTGATCACCATCGGTCTCACCGTCACCACTTGGCCCAACATTTGGGTCGTCATGGGCCTCGCCGTTGCCGTTACCATGCTGCCATCAATCCCATTCCTCCTGAAGCGCACCGCCAGCCAGGACGGCCAGGGGCCCGCGGCATTGAGCTCTCCCAACGCCGGCCAGCGTCAATGGACCCGCGCCGAGATGCTGCGTGATCGACGGTTCCTCATGGTCGCGCCCATCGTCATGACCATGTCAGCCATCTTCACTGGGATCATCTTCCATCAGACGCACATTATCGGCACCGCCAAGGCATGGGATTTCCTCTGGTGGAGCGTCTGTTTCGCCATCTTCGCGGCCTGCCAGGTGTCCGGCAGTTTCATCACCGGCTGGCTCGTCGACCGAATCACTGCTCGGCGGATCACTCCCTATGTCCTAGTGCCGTTCATGATCTCGCTGATGTTACTTGCAATTGGCGAAAACGAACTTTGGGCCGCGGCCGTGCTGGGCGCTATGGGGTTCAGTGCCGGCGCAACCAACCCCAGTTTCGCGTCCCTCTGGGCGGAACTCTATGGCACCCAGCACCTAGGGGCCATCCGTGCCGCCGCTGCGGTGCTCTCGGTTTTCGCTTCTGCGCTGGGCCCAGTGGCCGTTGGCTTGGCACTGGACGCAAACGTCTCCATTGAAGTCATCATCTGGGTCTCGGTCGCGATCACCATTGGGACCAGCGCCCTGGCCTGGTTAGGGCTTCGGCGCGCATAGGGTCATCCGACGCAACTTGGACGCTTTACGTCGGCCAAACGGCAGCGATACATTGCCATCAGTAAGCAACCACGGGACAGCCTCATGACCGCCAAAACCATCGCCGTCGTCGCCATGGGCGACATGGGCCACGCCGTAGCACGCGTGCTCAAGGAGCACGGACACGAGGTCATCACCTGCCTCGCCGAACGCAGCGACACCTCGCGCCGGATGGCGGAACGCGCCGGCGCACGCGACGTCAAGGACCTGGTCACTCTGGTAACGGAGGCGGATGTTTTCCTCTCCATTCTACCACCAGTCGCTGCTCTTGATCTGGCCCAGGACGCGGCGGTCGCAATGAAAAGTGTCGGTACGGCGCTTACCTATGTGGACTGCAACGCCGTGTCGCCCGAGACCGTGCGAGAAATCGCCGGTGTCATCGACGACGCCGGCGCACCCTTTATTGATGCGGGCATCGTCGGTAACGCTCCGGGCAAAGCCACGCCTCGTTTCTATGTTTCCGGTCCCGATACGGCGGCTATGGAGAACCTGGATGGTTGCGGGTTCTTGGTGAAGTTTTGCGGCAATGCACCCGGAGAAGCCTCCGCCGTTAAGATGTGCTACGCGGCCTTGACCAAGGGCACCTTCACGCTCCACACGGCCCTGTTGATGGCAGCAAAGTCCTTAGGCGTATACGAAACCGTCTTGGAGGAACTTCAATACAGCCAGTGTTCAACGCTTTCGAAGATGGAGAACAGTGTTCCCTTCATTCCTGCCGACGCCGGTCGCTGGATCGGCGAGATGGAGGAAATCGCCACCACCTTCCGCGAGGCCGGTGTCACAAGAGGTTTCCATGACGGCGCGGCGTCGGTACTGCGCGTCCTCGCAAAAACCTCCTTCGCGGACGAAACCCGCGAGACAACTGACCACACACGCACCCTGGACGCGGCATTGACGGAATACGTCAAACACTTGGCTGCCGGCCAAACCGACCGCGGAGATGGTTGAACGTCTAGCTCACGGCGGCGACCTTGACGCGGCCGTCCAGCACTATGGTATCCCGAAAGCGGATTGGCTGGACCTATCGACCGGGATCAACCCGGTCCCCTATCCCATCGGTCATATCCCGCCCGAGGCCTGGACCCGATTACCCGACACGAGAACCCAGGCGAACCTGGTAGAGGCCGCTCGGGCCTATTACGGCGTTCCGGATCGGGCTGCGATCGTCGCCAGTCCGGGTACTCAGGCATTGATCCAATGGCTGCCACGCCTGACACCGAAGGGCCGCGTCGCGGTCATTGGGCCGACCTACTCAGAACATGCCCATTGCTGGCGCAGTGCCGGTCACGCGGTTATCAATACACCCGTCAATGGCCCGTTGCCAGGAAACACGGATACCATCGTCATCGTCAACCCAAACAATCCGGACGGTGCCCGCCGTGATCCGGCGGCGTTGGCAGCCCACGCCAGGGCCAACCGGTTGATGGTCGTCGATGAGGCGTTCGCCGATACGGACCCGGTGCTCAGCGTGGTTGGTGAGACCGGCAAAACCGGCCTTATCGTACTCCGTTCCTTCGGCAAATTCTTTGGCCTTGCCGGAGTCCGTCTCGGGTTCGCGATTGGGGCGCCAGCGCAATTGGAAACCCTGGCCGAGGCCTTGGGACCCTGGCCCGTGCCGGGGCCGGCCCTGGCCATTGGTGCTTTGGCCATGGCGGATTCGGACTGGATTGACAGAGCCCGCCGCCGGTTGGCGAAAGATGCCGCGCGTCTTGATGTGGTCATGGAGGCCTGGACCGGGCCCGCCGTCGGCGGTACGGATTTCTTTCGGCTCTACAATACGGGCGAAACGGACCTGCACTCCCGTTTAGCCACAAAGGGGGTCTGGACACGCGTCTTCGCCAACCGCCCAAGCTTAATCCGCCTGGGCTTGCCACCCAACGACTCAGGTTTTGCGCGACTGACGGCCGCGCTGAATTGACGTCTAGCCCGCTTAACTTCTCGTAAGGACTTCGCTATTAGCATGATCGTGTAGACTGTTTGGAATCGTATCCGGGTCAAGGTATTAATCGGAGACGCCACGCATGGCTCTATCCCTGGACTTCAAGCGCGCCATCGCCGCCGCAGCCATCACGCGCCTCAGCGCCGGTCGGCGGACCGTGGACGACGCCGCCAAATGGGTATCCGAGCATGTGGGCGACGCACTCTACGCTAACCGCACAGTCGCAGCCAAAACCGCCATGCTGCTTGATTACCGCAAGAAAATCCTGGCCGCTGCCAATGGCAAGGCCGATCAAACCCGCATCGCCGTGGCGCGCTATCACTACGACCAATGCCTGGAATGGGTCGCCAGGGCTGGTCTGAAACCGGAAAAGTCGGCCCGCCTTTTGATTGAGACCATGCGCAGCCACTTTTAGGCCGCAGCGGCACCTAGGAACAGGTCATCAATCGCTTCTTGCAGGCGCGCCGGCACGTTTTTTTGGTACCGCAGGGTTGCAAGCACTGCTTATAAACCGTCATGCAATCGGGCTCCTGCCGGCGTTGTGAGGAAATGTTCGCGCAGCGCGATTTACAGGTCGCCTTCTCCGATTTTCCTTCCGACCGCAGACAGCGCTCCATGCATTGCATGACCTTATTGCTCTGTGCCAACTGGACATCCCCGGCCGTCGCCTGCGTGACGGCAACGCTGCCCAGGATCAAAACGGCAAGACCGCAAATCACGTCCACCAAAAATGCACCACGCATCATCTGTCCGCTCCCTTGTTAGGTGTGCCCTGATGAAGCCTTTGCGGAGCAGTGTAGCATCCGACACACGATTTCTTAACGGCCTTTTTCTAGAATGGTCGGCTCGCTTCACCTGCGGTATCGCGCTACGCACGCGACACC
>CAJWVP010000014.1 GCA_913048145.1 uncultured Rhodospirillaceae bacterium | reverse complement strand
CTATTACAATCGAATACAACCTAGAACCAGACGACTAAACCTGCAAAACCGCTTAAAAATTACACATGATTTATTTATGCCTAAATTTTAATCATTGAGAGAGCAGATGATGGCAGCCCAGGTTCCGACCCAATGTGAGACGCAAGTTGATGTGCTAATTGTTGGCGGCGGGTTCGTGGGCAACACGCTCGCGGCGGCGCTGGCTGGGACCGGTGTTTCGTCGGCAATTGTGGATACGGCGGATCTGCGCGAGGCGATCGACGCTGAGTTTGACGGCCGCTCCTTCGCCATCTCCCTGTCCAACCAGCGGCTCTTGGAGGGCGCCGGAATCTGGTCGGGCCTTGCAGAACGAACGGCACCGATCCTTGACATTCGTATTTCTGACGGTCCGTCTTTGATGTTTCTACACTATGACCATCGGGAAACTGGGGACGACCCCATGGGTTTTATGGTTGAGAATCATCACCTGCGGAGGGCGCATTATGAGCGCTTGCAGGCGGCAGATGACGTGCGGGTGCTTGCGCCAGACCGGGTCGCTCGCCTGACCCGTGATCGACATGGTGTCTCCGCGGAATTACAGAGCGGTGGAAAAGTTCGAGCCCGTCTTGTGGTTGGCGCAGACGGGCGCAACTCAATGGTCCGTGCTGATGCCGGGATCGCGACCACCAAGTGGAGCTATGATCAATCGGGGATCGTCTGTACGGTGCGCCACGAGCGCCACCATAATAACATCGCTCATGAACGGTTTCTGCCCGCGGGCCCATTTGCTATTTTGCCCCTTCGGGGCGATCCGCCCGCGGCGGGTAACCGTTCGTCACTGGTCTGGACCGAGCGCAATGTCCTGACGCCGACCATAATGGGTCTGGATGACACTTCGTTTATGGCCGAAGTTCGCCTACGATTCGGCGACTTTCTTGGTGAGATTGAGTTGGCCGGGCCGCGCTATGTATTTCCCCTGAGCCTCCAATTCGCCCAGCGCCTTATGGAACAGCGTCTGGTCCTCGCCGGCGATGCCGCCCATGCCATGCACCCCATCGCGGGGCAAGGATTGAACATGGGGCTCAGGGATGTGGCGGCATTGGCAGAGGTCCTAGTTGATGCGGCGCGTCTGGGACAAGACGTGGGCGATCAGCAGGTTCTGGCGCGCTATGTTCGCTGGCGGAGGTTTGACAACACCATGATGTTGGCTGCAACGGACGGTCTGAACCGGTTATTCTCGAATGATGTGGGCCCGGTGCGTCTGGCGCGGGACCTGGGCCTAGCGGCGATTAACCGCCTGCCCCCCGTAAAGCGGTTTTTCATGCGTCACGCTATGGGGCTGGTCGGCGACTTGCCGCGTCTTCTTCGGGGCGAGCGCCTGATTTAGGGATCGCGGCTCAGACCGTCGCGCGCAAGCGCATCCAGATAGCCCTGCCACATTTGATCTTGGCGTTGGCCAAATTCATAGAGGTGGTCCCAAGTATAAATGCCCGTGTCGTGCAGGTCGTCGAACTTGATACAGACCGCATAATTTCCCACTGGCGTCACATCCATTATGCCTACATGGCGTCTGCCGGCGACGATGGTTTTTTGACCGGGGCCGTGTCCCTGTACTTCGGCGGACGGGCTTTCCACCCGAAGGAGTTCGGCGGGAAGCCGAAAGCTCTCGCCCGTGTCGAAATCCACTTCCAGAATCTTCTCTTCTCGCTTCAGGCGAAGCTCCGTCGGTTTATGGGTTTGACTGAAGTTATCGCTCATGGCTTTGCGCTCCCGTCGATGGTGTCATCGAGGGTCCGGGCCTCCTCCGGCAACATGATGGGCACGCCGTCGCGAATGGGATAGGCAAGACCGGCGCGCCGGCTGATTAGCTCTTGGCGTTCAAAATCGTATTCCAAGGGCGCCTTGGTGGTTGGACACACCAGGATTTCCAGCAGCTTTGGATCAACAGTTTTTGCCTTGTTCACAGCACCGGCCCTCTCAGTGACGCGCCGCTGTGATGTCGGTTCCGTGAATGGCCATCTCCAGGATGGTTTGCAGCTGTTCGGCGCGTTTGGCCAGGGTTTGCGCCTCGAGGAGAAGCTGTTTCTCCTCGGGTTTCATGGGGCATCCCATTGCCGCAGTGGTTACCAGAACCAGATCTGGCACTTCGTCTAGGGCGTCCCAGTCCGTATCTAGGTTGCGCCGCTCGAAATAGATTTTCAAGGCAGCCAGGAGGGTGCCGCGATTGGTGATCGCTGTATCTCTGGGGTCAAGGTCATCCAAAAAGAGATTGTAGCCGGCCTCCACACGGCGATAGCCTCGGTGTGTGTTCAATTCGCCGGCAATCTTAAACCGGCATACCCCAGTTAAGACAATTTCATAACGGCCATCGCCCGGATCGGCAAACTCTGTAATCCGGCCCAGGCAGCCAATGCCGAAGAGTGGACTGTCGTCGCCGACGGTTTCGCGTTCGGTGCCTTGAGGCTGGATCATGCCAATGAACCGATCGGCGCCCAAGGCATCATCAGTCATCGCTACGTAGCGCGGCTCGAAAATATTCAGTGGCAGTTGACCGTAAGGCAGCAACAATGCGCCGGTCAGGGGGAAGACTGGAATCGTCGGAGGCAGACTATCCGGGGTCATGAGAACAAGATCGATGAAAGACGCTTGCGGCCGGCCACGGTCAGTTCGTGGGTGGGGCCCAGGGTATCGAAGACTTTCAATAATTGAACCCGGCCGGCTTCTTCGTTCCAGCTCCGGTTCATGCGGATCAGTTCGAGAAACTCATCAATGGCTAGTTCATGGTGCCCGACTGCGAAAAGTCCCATCGCTAAGTCAAAGCGGGCTTCTGGGTTTTTCGGATCCGCATCCACTTTTTGGCGCAATGGTGAGATGTCACCGGCGCTTTCGGCGGCTTCGTCAAGCTCGACGGCGGACATCGCGGCGGCAATCTCCGGCTTGTTCTTCAACTCCATGGGCAGGGCGTCAATAATCTTGTCTGCGGCCTTGCGGTCACCGATTGCAAGGGACGCACGGATCACGCCAGCGATGGCTACCTCGTTATCGGGAGCTTCAGTCTGAATTTGCTGATACAACGCCAGCGCCTCGTCAGCGGTACCGGCCTCCAACATTTCCTTGGCCGCGTCGAGGGCCTGCTCCATGGGCGGTTTGGCGTCACCTAGTAGCCGGTCAATGAAGGATTTGATCTGGCTTTCCGCGACGGAGCCAGCAAACCCATCAATAGGCCGGCCGTCCTTGAATGCGAAAACGGCAGGGATCGATTGGACACGCAACTGCGCCGCCAGTTCTTGGTTCTCGTCGACGTTTATCTTGACCATGCGCACGAGGCCGCCGGCTTGGGTGACGGCCTTTTCCAGGGCGGGGCCCAACTGCTTGCAGGGACCGCACCATGGCGCCCAAAAATCGACGATGATGGGAACATGCATAGAGGCCTCGATGACATCCTGCATGAAGTCGGCGGTGTTTGAATCCTTGATAAGTGAGCCGTCGGCGACGCTTGGAGCTGGGATGGCGTCCGGGTCCATGTGCAGTTGGCCGGATTGCTTTTCCTGCTGGGGCCCAGGGGTGGCGGCATCCTGCGGCCCCGCGGGCACCTCAATTGGGATCATGCTCCCGTCCGGGTTCATTTTGAATTCCATCTTTTGTCCCCTGAATTGTGGACTGTTCACTCCCCATAGATGGCGCATCCATGGGATTGGCGCAAGGCCTCAGCGCGTGAACGCGCCTAAAGTGCGATGATCTTTGGCTCGTGCATTGTATCGCGCAAAAAAGTCTGCAAGCCCGCTGGCGAAATCTGGGTTGTCGCTGTGTTTGTCAGTGGGTGAAAGTTTAGCACATCAAATGCCAGCAAGCCCTTGTCGAGAATAACGGTCACCTGCCCATCCGTATCGTTGATGACGCCAAATGGCGTCACGGAGCCGGGTTCCAATCCCAAAACCTTCGACAAAAGATCGGGCTTGCCGAAGGACAGCTGTGCGGCACCAATCTCCTTTCGGAGCGCCTTCAGGTCGACATCTCTGTCCTCCAGGACAACCACTAGCCATAGGCGGCCTTTCTTATCCTTGAGAAAGAGGTTCTTAGTATGTGCTCCGAGAAGATCACCACGTAGACGCTTCGATTCCTCGACGGTAAAGGCAGCGGGATGGTCAACAGTTGTTGTCACAATGCCAAGTGCATCAAGGTGGCCCAGAAGATCGTTGCGCGTTAAAGTCATGGCTAAAGTGTAAGCGCCAGACTCTTCCGCCTCAAGTGCCACTGGCGGCTCTGGAAACAAAAGCAAAAAGTTGACCCTTGCAAAGGTCAGACCAACGCGTATGATCGGCGCGCTTTGAAGCACTCATTTTGGTCAAAGCGGGCGTAGCTCAGGGGTAGAGCGCAACCTTGCCAAGGTTGAAGTCGTGGGTTCGAATCCCATCGCCCGCTCCAATACTCGCTATTTAATAACAATAGCTTAGCGATAATAGTCTTTCTTTAAAATATCCCATCAAACCAGCTTGGCACACTCTTGGCAAAATGCTGGAGGATTTCTGATGGCGACATTACGCAAAAGAGGCGATACATGGCATGTTCAGGTTCGGCGATCCGGGCAATCACGGACACGCTCCTTTACCCATAAAACCGATGCGGAAGTTTGGGCCCGTAAGACGGAACGGGCTATTGATACTGACGAATTAAGAGGAACTTTTGAGCGGCTTATTAATATGACGCTGAGTCATCTTCTTAAACGGTATCGGGACGAAGTTATTCCCCAGAAGCGCAGTACCGGCGCCTTTTAACCAGGTTCAATTTAGGTGATTTATCGGCAAATCTGAGTGCCCTAAAAAACAACAGATATGGGGAAGTATTGCCGCCTGTCGAATTCGCTAAAAACAAGTTTAATTTAGCTTTGGTGATGTCACCCTCGCCCAAAGTGCAGCGATGGATATCACCAGGAAGATGATTGCTAAGGCGGCCGTAATCTTTGAAATCCACACCCGGTTGTCATGTGTCCAGCCATCGACAACGATTGGATAGCCAATAACAAAATGACCACTAAGTCCGAAAATTCTTGGCACTGATGCGAACCATGTTGCCTGTCTCAATTGCAGAACAGGCGTGCTAAGTAGCCCATTCTCAAAAAAATAACTCTCGACGGACGGGCCTCTCGAGCCGCTCAGGATAGCTTCCCTGTAAGGCCCATAGTCAACCTTGATTTGGTCTTCCCTGCTATCACGGTAACTTTCTAGCACATTTATCATGTCAGTGATTTGATTATTTGGCCCGCGAATGATTGCGGCATGCTGCGCATCCACAAGTTGCCACCGCCTGGTAACGGGGTTGTAGAACTCAGCGACGGAATGCCCTTGTCCGGGAGGCCATTGCGGGGGCAATATGTGCCATTCTCGTGCCGCAAGGCCCTGCTGCCACGCAGTCAAGATGAATAACTGTGTCGCATCCGTGCAGAAAAAAGGTTTATTTGTTACTTCGTCCACCCATTTATTAAAGGTAATACCGTCATAATTCGGCATACCATTGACATTCTTGGTGGGACTTAGCTCTTGAATGAAGTTTAGGGCATCTCTTAGCCCCGCCTCCGTCGTAAGGTCATTTTTCGGAATTTCGAGGCTCCCCATAGGCTTGGCGATTTGACTGGATGGCAGTAACCAACTCCCCTCGTTTGCGGCATTGGCAAATTTTAAGGTTAGAGGAATGAAGCGAAGAAAATATCGATTTTCGAAAGTGTAAACACCACATGAGAATGATAGAGCAAAGGCAACGAAAGCCAATAAACTAAAATAATAACAACGATTTGATCTTGGTCGGCTGGGAACCATCTGCAAAAAATACCTTCCCGGTGTATCAGGCAACCTTCGGGGAAGTTAGAAGAGCTACCAGTAGGATACATTCATCCCCGGCATGATTCTAGGTTTCTCAATTGCCTCTATCACTGATTGCATTGACTGACATCAGCGACTTTGGAGCACGCTGAGAAATTCTCATAGGCGAGGAGGTCTGGCTCATCGTAGAGATCAAAGGGAACGATGATTAACCAGAATTTATGAACAAAAGAGACCCGCCCGGGAGCTGGTTTGGGGTATCAATTGTAATAAGTAGCGCAGGGATTCACCGACATAGAAAATCAGGATTGTGCTAGAATCTCTTCCAATTTTCGTCTCTCATTCGAGTTTTACCATCCCTAACATATCTCCATCCGAAACCATAAACGCGAGCCCATGCAGAATAGAAAATTCTCGCCTCAAGGCCGCTCTGTCAGTCCAAGGTTGGGTCAAGAATATGGCGGATTTTTGAAAGTCTGATGATCTTAAACCAACAAGCTAATACTGTATATATGCCGATCGCAAAGCAGCCCGCGAGAAACAAGATAACCGGATTTAAATTCGAGAAAGCCAAGCTGCTCAAAACCAGGGGTGAAGCGATCAAGCCTGCGAGAATGATTAACTTGATCATCAGTCTGAGATGGCTCAATTGAAAGGCAGCTCGGACAATCATCGTCAGACAAATCAAAATGATGGATTGCGCGATAAGTGTGGCGATTGCCGCGCCCTCAACTCCAAAGTTTGGGATTAACATGATGTTCAAACCAAAATTAACAATGGCACCGATTGCGATGATTTTCAGATACGCACGATCACTTTTCCAAGCTAGAAATGGCGTACCGTAGGCCTGAGATAGATAGGTTAACGCGGCGCTTACCATCAGGATCGTCAGCGCCGTTTCGACGCCGATAAAAGCATTACCAAACAACAGCGTTAAAGCGGGCCCTGAGAGCGTTGTTCCGCCAATCAAGACAGCTCCGCCAGCCCAACAGACGATTTGTGCGTAGGCGTCAGCTTCCGTGTGTCGGCCATCGGTACGGGGGCCTGCTTTTGATAGTATCGGCAGAAACACGCTTTGCAGGATGCCGGTAACGATTAAAACCATAATGAACAATCGGGATGCAGCTGTGTACAGCCCGACATCCAAAGTTGGCCGCATCAAGCCCAAGAGGATAATATCGACATTGACGTGTATCGTGACTAGGAATCCCATTAGGGTAACCGGCAACGATTGGCGGAGAAAATCCCAATGGATCTTGTGGTCATGTCGGAACTGGAGGTTAAAGCCGCTACCCTTAAAATGTGCTAGCAGAAGGCCAGCCGAGAGGAGATTAACGACAGCCGGAATTGCTGCGGCCGTATATAGGTCTTCCCGTCCATCAATCAGCCAGAAGGTTGCAATCATGACCATGACCGCGGCAAAGATTTGCCGCATTGCTATGGCACCTATCCGCTGAAGCCCCTGTAGGGCGAAATCCATGTTCCATGCGATGAAAAACAATCCCATGGATTGTATGAGCAAAACCGCCGTAATTTCCGGTCCCGGCCTCATGATTGCTAGGGTGCAGATCAAACTCAATAGGCAAAATACTGCCATGATAGTTCGTTGCGTCAGAGCGATTCCAGCAGTGGCGCCGAGAGAGCTCTCGTCTTGGGCAATTTGGCGCACGCCATGGGTATCTGTTCCAAGATTAGTGGCCAACCCCAGGTACGCCAAAATTGCAATGCTGAACCCCAAAATACCATAGGCTTCTGGTCCCAGGGCACGCGCGACAATAGCGACGGTTACAATTCCAGTCAGCGCCGATATCACTTGGGCGGTGGCCAAAAAGGAAAAATTGCGCAGTATGGGATGACTTCTGAGAGACACGTCCGCTGTCGTCCTGAGTTCAACCTTATCCGGTTTGATTGTCAGTGAGTTTTGTCGTCGCAGGAATAATCTTATTTGGCAAGCGGCCAACGACAAGTTGAATCCCCAACGTTGACGAATTGTTGCCAATTTTAAAATCTGCGCACTTGCATTATCCTGAAGCCGAGTGGGTTTTATCTTGAATGAGTTAACCACGATCAATCACACAAGAGTGCTGGAAATCGATCCGCCCGAAATTGAGTTCGAATCGGATGTATAGCCGGAGGCCCTGGTGGTGGAGACAAATTTGTTGCGCACTTTAATTACTGGAGAGCAGAGAATTAGCCGCTTTCATGATGAGAAGGGAAACTTTGTGGATTTTGGAGGCGCGCGATACGCGTTTCCCGCATTTATAAGTGCGTTGGCCAAACGCCTTTTTGGTTACCGTCCTCCGGTGCCGATGATATCCTACAGAGGACGCCAGGCTATCGAAAAGATCTTGCGTCCGGACTCCCGTATGGTTGAGTTTGGGTCTGGAAAATCTACATTGTGGTTTGCTGTCCGAGTTGGAAACCTTCTGAGCATCGAAGATGATGCGGGTTGGTTTGCTGACATCCAACGGGAGTTGGCCTCCCGGAGCATCCCAAACGTGCGCTATGAGCTCCGCACGGCGGACACATACGCCGATCTTTCTTCCATCGAGAATGGATCCCTCGATTTCGCTCTGGTGGACGGTAGAGACAGAGCTGCATGCATAAATGCCATATTACCAAAATTAAAAGTGGGCGGCTGGCTGTATCTTGATAACTCGGATAAAGACATGACGCGGCCTGATGGAGATTTGCGGCGCGCTGAGGCAGAGTTACGTCAAGCCGTCGCTGACCGGGATGGTCGGATCCTAAGTTTCTCCGATTTCTCACCGACCAACTTTTTCGTCGAACAGGGCATGTTGGCTCAACTCTAAAGTGTGAAGAAATGCAATCGCGACTCACGTCAGACGCGTGGCATCGGAAAGGTATGGGAGGGTCAAAAATGGGCGGGAAAGTGCCGGGAGACGAATGCGTGGACGCCTCAATCTCTGTAAAGCCACATCTCTCCGTTTGTAGGGAATGAGTAAACTCTACCTTCTCTCAAAATAGGCTTTTACCGTACTCAATGGCCATACCGCATCAGGTGCGCATTAGGTTTTCTCTCGGTAATCGTGGATTTCAGATATTTCTCAAAAGTGCAAGTAGGTGACTTTACGCCAAGGTCCTGATTTATTGGCATTTCAATAATGTGAGAAAATGTCTGGTGCTTTCCCAAAACTATTTTCTCGCGATGTAGTCCTCCACCCCCAACAACCTCCCCGCCAACGCCAACGGCTTTCGCATCTCCTGCAATAGCTGCACCCGTTGCTTGGATCTGGACTTTAATGCGCGGTTTGAGCAGTACGGAAGCGTGATGCCCCCGCCAGGAATAGGTCGTAGAGCTCGCTGCAAGGCGTGTGAGGCGAAGAGGAACAGTGTTTAGGTTGTGGTTGGTTTTGAACTAGTGGTTTAAAACGCAACAATCCGACGTATTCAAAACCATCAGGGCGAATTATGCCGACCTAGCCAAAGAATCGAAGAGCAAACGAGCTTATTTGATGTTGATGTAACAGAGGGCCTAGGACCAGAATTGTGCTAATACGGTGATGCCATACGCTGCAATAAACATATTTAATGCAGTGCTGTAGGCCTGATTGCTGCTTCGAGAGAATATCACGCGGCCAATCAGCAAATGAACCAACGCGGCAATTATTGGGGCGAGGATGTTGTTGGCGAGAATATTCGTGTGCCCTATGACCGCGACAAGGACAATCATCTGCACACACCCAAACACGAGATAATAGTGAGCAACCGTATACCGGATTGCTTCTTTGTCTCGATTTTGGCCACTTGCCAACACTGCCAATAAAGCGCCGCCCAGATTAGTTAGCCCGTGGGTCAAGCCCATGATGAGATGATATAGGGGAAGGTGTTTGTCTAGGAGGGCGGTCAACAGCCTTTGCAACGGTGGCCAATATCGGACCAGCGCGGAAAGAAGAAGAGTAATCCCCACCAGCATATTAATCCATGGAGCGAGAGAGTGACTGTCCGCCAACCACAATCCAGCACCAATTCCAGGCAAGCAAAGCAGATAGAGATAACGGGAAATAGTCGTTCTACCCCGCCCAATTGTGAATACTTGCAGAAACGAAATCACAAACGAGGGAGGAAGAAGATAGCCAAGCGTCGTGATGAAATCGTGCCCCATCAATAACAAGGTGGGAGTGCCAAATATCAGCAACCCCATTCCAAACATTGATTGAACAACGGAAAAAAAGGCAATAACAACCAATATGGAAAGATAATCGGGAGTCATAGAAGCAGCTTTATTACATCCAACGAAACAAAAATATTAGCGATCGCCAAGATGACATATTTGGGGGGAAGTATACTCAGATGTTCACGGAAATTCTTTTTGGCAACGCTGAGCAAGCAATTTTGCCTATCGAATGTCATTAACATCTGTAATTTTGGAATGCAAGGAACCTCCCCTGGAAGTTAGGGGCCCAGTGTCCACTCATACACCGTCTTTCTTTGATCGGTCGGAGTGAATCAAGATCTATCGACATAGTCGCTGTGCCGAAAAGAGGTAATGTTGACTCGCATTTTTGATCAGTGGTAGGTAGCTCTGCTTCTATCTGGGATCGGTAATCTTCCGGGCGCAATGGCGCAATTCGCTGGAAACAAAATCTCATCGGGCGGTGCTGTTGATCGGCTTCCGTCCTGTCGAAAGAGCGCCAATAACTTAAGGGGAAGCAATCATGAAAGCACGGATACTTGCCACTCTCGGCCCTTCATCGCTCTCCGAAGAGATTGTTAAACAATGCGCATCCGCCGGCGTTACACTTTTCCGGATCAATCTCTCACACACACTAATCGAAGACGTCGCGCCCACGATACAAAAAATCCAGCAATGGACGGATACCCCCATTTGTCTAGACAGTGAAGGCGCACAAATGCGCAATCATCGAATGGTCGCGGAAGATGTGCAATTCCGCCAAGGTGAGCATGTCAAAATCCATTTTGAACCAGTTGTCGGTGATTCTCTAAACATATCGTTTTCGCCGAACGGCATCGCCCGGCAGTTTCGCCCCCTCGATCAAGTTTCCGTAGACTTTGACCATGTTCTTATGCAGGTGGTCGACGTCAAATCTGATCATTGTGTGGCTGAAGTCCTGCACGGCGGACAGGTTGGCTCGAATAAGGCCGCGGACCTCAGCAAAGATCTGACCTTTGATGCATTGACCCCAAAGGACCGCGAGGCCATCAAAATTGGCCGCAACATGGGAATTAGTAACTTTGCGCTTTCATTTGCCAACCGGGAGAGCGATGTTGCCGAGATGAGGGCGGAGTGTGGAGGTGACGCCAACATCATTTGCAAGATCGAAAGCAGACAGGCAATTGGGAATCTCGAACCAATTACACGATCTGCCGATCAAATTTTGATCGACCGGGGAGACCTGTCGCGGCGGATTTCGATTGAAAAAATTCCGTTCTTGCAGCGGCGGATTATTGCCACGGCACGGTGGCTCGATACCCCAGTGTTCGTCGCTACAAATTTGTTGGAATCCATGATTACTAAGAAATCGCCCACGCGCGCAGAGGTTAACGATGTCGTGAGTACGCTATTGATGGGCGCGAACGGACTTGTGTTGGCCGCTGAGACTGCCATCGGGAACCACCCAGTCGGCGCTGTGCAAATGATTCAAAAGATTATCAGAGAGGCGGACAAGTGGACACCGAACTCAACCCTGAGCGAAATCATTAGAAGTTAAACTATCATGCCAAACTTTGTTCTGTGGTTCATGGGGCCAACATCGAGCGGGAAAACAACTTTGTCTGAACAATTGCTCGGAAAACTTCGTGCTCGGAACGAAACAGTTATTCATTTCGATGGCGATGAAGTGCGGGACTTTTTTGGCCAAGGCCATGGTTTTTCTGCCGACGACCGGCTAAGGGTGGTCGCTACGCTGGTTCATCTTGCCAACAAAAGCAGTGCTGCAGGTGTCGGTGTTTTGGTGTCAGCATTAACCGCGAATGCCGACGCACGAGAATATATAAGCTCTCATACAAATAATCTGATCATCGGTCACGTAAAGTGCTCAATTAATACGTGCGCCGAGCGTGACCCCAAGGGGCTATACGCCCGTGCCAAAAACGGTGAAATCGATACTTTGGTCGGCTTCAATACACCTTATCATGCTCCCGATAGTCCCGACCTCGTCATCGACACTGAAAAGCTTACGCTGGACCAATCGACGCAACTCGTTATCGATTATTTGGTTCGCTCAAACTATATCGCCCTCACTCAGTAGCATATTTAATCGCCTTGTGTCTGGCGGAAGAGAATAGCCACGGCTCTGCTATGCGCATCGAACTCGTGAACCATATCCTCTCAGTTTGAACGAGGAGGAAATTGTGTGGGACGTATCTAGAGCCAACAATCGCACGGGGAGACGAACGCGCCTAGAATCAATTGCGAGCCATGGGATTGTCCGAAAGGGAAATGGTGCCGCCTGGGTGACTTGAACACCCGACCCTCGCATTACGAATGCGATGCTCTACCAGCTGAGCTAAGGCGGCATACGGAACCCCGCAGGAAACCCCTATCCCTTAGGAAGGGGTCCCTGTCAAGCTCGATCGCACCTAACTGTCGCGTAATATGGACAGATCGACGATCGCATCTATTGCCATTTGGTCCGCGTTGCGCCGCCGGATAGGTTCGGGTACAGGTTCATAGTCGTGCCAGACCTTCAGCGGTCCGTACCAGCTTTTGTGCCACTTCGGCCGGAAATTCCAGTTATAGGGCAGCACGAACAGGTTAAACCCGGTCTCTTCAACGGCCATTGCAAACCCGGCTTGGTCATTCAGGGGCATGCGCGCCAAACCATCCCCACTGCGGAAAATGATGCTTGAATCAATATCCCGCACCCGGGCCTTCCAGGCGTCAAATACGGGTTTGGCGCCTTCCGTGAAAAACAAAACACCGGTGTTGTATTCGACAATATCGCCATCGATCCCACCGTATCGCCGAGCCCAAGGACACTCACATATGGAACATGCCAGGCCTTGGCGCTTGGCTTTGTCGAACCCAAACCCCAGATCGCCCAGCACAACCGTATCGGCATCCAGAAACACGGTTTCATCGAAAGGCGTCAGGTCCAGCATGCTGGCCTTGTTCAGAAGCGTTGCATCATCGCCCAGGCGGGCGACCTCCACGGGAAGCTCCGGATGGTATTCGCGCACTGAGGCGATCGCACGATCCAAAAGGGTTTGGTCGAACTGACCCCAAACCAAATACAAAACGCCGCGACTGGCCATGTGATCACCTCTAAGTTTTGACCTTTTCTGCGATGCCCCATACTCTCGCGCCCATGAAAGCGACGCAAGATGACAGTGCCCGCCTGCCCCTCCATGGGGTCCGGGTGATCGAATTCTGTCACATGGTGATGGGGCCGACATGCGGCATGATCCTCGCCGACATGGGCGCCGATGTGATCAAGGTGGAGCCGTTGCACGGCGATACCACGCGGCGCCTGGTTCATCAGGGGGCGGGGTTTTTTGCCACCTACAATCGCAACAAACGCAGCCTTGCCCTTGATCTTAAATTAGACGGCGGCTTTAAGGTGGCCAAGGCACTTTGTGCGGACGCGGACATCGTCGTTGAGAATTTGCGACCCGGCGCCCTGGAGGAGCTGGGCCTTGGCTACAGGGCTCTATCTGCTGACAATCCGAGGCTGATCTATTGTGCTCTGAAGGGATTTCTGGATGGTCCGTACGCCCATCGTAAAGCTCTGGATGAAGTGGTGCAAATGATGGCCGGACTGGCTTACATGACCGGTCCGGAGGGGCGGCCGCTTCGGGCGGGTGCTTCGGTCACCGACATCATGGGCGGCATGTTCGGGGTGATCGGAATCATGGCGGCGCTGCGTGAGCGAGAACGGACGGGCCGTGGACAACCGGTCACGGCGGCGCTCTATGAAACGACCGTCCACATGGTCGCGCAACACATGATGCAATACGCGGTCACCGGCGTTCCCACGGGCCCCATGCCCGACCGGCCCAGGGCTTGGGCCGTTTACGACACGTTTGAGACGAAGGATGACGAAAGCGTCTTTGTGGGCATTGTTAGCGACACCCAATGGAAAATCTTCTGTGAAGCCTTCGGCCGCCAGGACCTCTACGATGACCCCAGCCTGGAGACGAACGCGCTGCGTTCCGAGGCCCGGGAACGGATTATGCCTATTCTGGAGGGCCTCTTTGGTGCGATGACGAAGGATGAACTGATGGCGGAATGCGACCGCGTTGGTTTGCCGTTTGCGCCGATCACCAAACCGCACGATCTTTTTGATGATCCGCACCTCCAACAATCTGGTGGCCTCTTGGATGTCACATTGCCAGGCGGGAAGAAGACCAAGATCCCGGGCTTGCCCATAATCATGGATGGACGGCGCGTCCAAATTCGTCACGACCTCCCACGGATTGGCCAGCATTCGCGAGATATCCTGGTGGAGGCTGGTTTCAGCACCAACGAGATTGTTGAAATGATTGCGGACGGGGCAGTCTTGTCTGATGACTAATCGCCTGTGATAGGCGCCGGCAGGTCATGTCCGACCGCGGCGTCCGCATTACGCGCCACATGTCGTGGCCGACCCCAGGCAAGGGAATCAAATCGGCCGCAATTGCCGCATAGGCCCGACCATTCGGCAACGGCATTCCCGCAGTTTCCGCAAACCCAGACCGGGTCCTGGTCGGCTAATGACGCCCGGGTTAGCCACGCGTACGCCGCTTCTGTATCTTGGTGTTCAGCCTCTTCAAGCTCGGCCCACAATCGGCACACCCGTGCCTCGTCGTGATCGCCACCATCGGAAGTGACTGCCTTCAGATGGTTTCGGGCCTCGCCCCAAAGCCGGGCCTTCAGGGCGGCGCTGGCTAGCGCGATGTGGCTTTCTGGATGATCGGGATTGGCGCGCACCAGCCGCTCTGTAGCCTTCATGATGGCCAAGCCATCCGACGCCTCAGCGCTGCGCCAGAAAGCACGGACCAGGTCGGGATGCGGTTGCGCCCGCCAGGCCTTCACAATGATATCGGCGGCCTTTGTTACCTTGCGACGGTCGATCAACGCGTCAGCCTGAACCATCACTGCGGGGACGAAGGTTGGATCCTGATCGTAGGCGATTTGGTAATTCTTCGCCGCGCCTTCGGGGTCGCCAGTGGCGGCGGCATCGAAGCCTTGCTGTAAGGCCAGTACGGCCTTACGCCGGCGCCCGGCCCCCTTGGCCGTGAGATGCGCACGCACCCGTTCGTCATTGGTGATCTGCGCATCAAGCCATTGGCCGTTGCGAGTCTGCAGATCGAACAGTTGTGCGGCGACCCATTCGCTCTTTGGACGGAGACGATAGGCATGTCGGGCTAACTCAAGCGCGGCGCCGTCATCTCCCCGCGCAAGGGCCTGGTTGAGCAGGCCTCGCACACCTAAAAACTCGGTGTCCAGCTGTTGGGTCATGGCTTGAAAAAAGCGGGCGGCCGCCGTTTCGTCGCCATTCAGCTGTGCGGTTTGCGCCGACAGAAGCATGGTCAACGGCGGTTGGTTCAAGAGGACTTGCGCGAGTTTATCCTGACGGCGCGCCTCATCAGCGTCGCCGGCTGCAATGGCCACCATGCCCCGCGTCAGGGCTTGGTAACCCTTTTGCCGTCGCCGACTGCGCCAGGCCTCGCCCAACTGTGCCGGAGTACGCCTGAGCGCCAGAAATATCCTGTACGCGATGGCCGCGGCGGCGGCCATGACTGCCATCACCGTTGCCAGGAGCGCGACCGAGGTCTCAATTCGATAGCCCTGCCACTCCAGGGACACGGAGCCTGGCCGATCAAGGAGCCATGCCATGATGGCGGCCGCGGCCGCGATAAGCCCCAGAAACCAAAGCACACGCCACATGGCAATTTAACCTTTTACCGCCGACAGCATGGCCACCGCGTGGGCGTGCAGGCTGGCCAGGCTCTGCTCAGCGCTCAGCCGTGCCATGGCGCTTGAAAACCATTTCGATGCTGCGGTTTTCGCCGTGCCATCAAGTTGCTTGACAGTGCTAACGGCCGCGGCCAGGTCGCCAGTGGACAGATGTTTTTCTGCCTGGGACACCAAGAACTCAGTCGAGGCGGCTTCACTCGATCCGTCGATTCGCCGAAACTTGACCAATGACGATATCCGCCCCAATGCCCGGTCCATCCACCCGGCATCCGGCGCATCTCTATCAGCAGCGACGATGGTGCTTGCCAGTTTGGAAAACGCCTCACGGAGGCTGGATAATGTGCCAATCCCCTCGGCCGCGTTCTTGTCGAGGCTTATTACCGCCGCGCGGACCGGAGGGCCGTTCCCAGTGGCCGCTTCCACGATGTCGATGCGCGACAGACGCACTGCGGCATCAGCTGGGATGTCCTCCAACACTATTTCCAGCAGCGTATTCGGGAAGCACTCACAGTCACTGTCGTACTGTGACGAGAGATGGAGGTTGAAGGATGACGAGGCGATGTCATTCGTGGAGCCACCAACCGCGCGCAGCTCTGTAGCCCACTTGGATGCCGGCTCTACTCGAAGAGGACCCGCTGCCCCGTACAGCAACTCCACACGGTGATTAGCAGCGCTGGCTGCGGCGTGGCTGCAGTGCAGGCTGTGTACGAGCTTCAAGCGACGATACTCCAGCGTCGTGGAATTCGAGTGGTCGCTCAGAGTGAATCGCACCTCTATCACTGCTTGGAACGACGTAGGCAATGTACCAGCGGAAAGCATGCCAGCGTGAAGCTGCTGCTGAAGCAGAGTCCATTTCCTCGGTTTGACCTCCGACAGCGCTGGCGTAGGGTTGAGGCCGACTGTAAGAGTTGCGCCGTCAGCACACACGAGCTGAACTTGCAAGGGTAGTGCGCCCTCCTCCGTGGCCTGAACCTCCACAGAG
>CAJWVP010000013.1 GCA_913048145.1 uncultured Rhodospirillaceae bacterium | reverse complement strand
GTTTTTCATATCCCAAGTTGAGAAGGTCTTCACAAATATCTTTAATATTTAATTTATTAAATAAACACATCAAAAGGGTTATATCGCTTTGATAACGGCGCCGATTTACCGTTAGAGGTATATTTCGTGCGTATATGTGATTGTGAGCCCGGCACCGTGAGCCGGGGCTAGAGCGCGTATCAGCCCTCGAGGCCGAAATCCTTGAAGCGCTTATTGAACTTCGCCAACTGACCGCCGGTATCTACCAAGCGGTGCGCGCCGCCGGTCCACGCTGGGTGGCTGTGGGGGTCGACATCCAGTTTCATGGTGTCCCCGGCATCGCCCCACGTGGTGCGGGTAGTAAAGCTGCTTCCATCTGTCATTTGGACGGTAATTTCATGATATTCCGGGTGAATGTCTTTTTTCATCGTTTTGCTCCGATCAAACGGGAAGGTTATTTAGGCGATGGCGCGGCATGGGTCAAGGCTCGTTTGCGTTTTTCGCGGCCGATTGCTCTTTGTCGCTAAGTTCCTTTTTGCGGCGCCAAACTAAGACCATTACCGTCGCCATGCTGGCGGCACCCGCGTAATAGGGCCAGTCCTTGCCCATGACGGCGAATAACAACCCGGCTAGGGCTGGTCCGGCAACGCGGGCAAGGGTCGTCGCGGAGCGCGTCACGCCCATCACCATACCCTGGTTCTCTTCATCGACGCGAAGCGAAATGGCGCTGTTCAGCGCTGGCGAGATGATGGAGAAGCCATAGGCAGCCACCGCCATGGCGATGATAAGTACGGGCCAGGTTTCCGCAAAGGGGATAAGCAGCACGCCGAGACATAGAGCGCCCGCGCCTTGAATGATCAAGCGGGTCTCTCCGAAACGTTTGGCGAGGCGTCCAACCAGACCGCCTTGGACGAAGGCACCAAGGATTCCGACAAACGCAAATAGATAACCGTTCTGTTCCGGCCCCCATCCGAACTGGCGGCGTGACCACATGGCGAATGTGGCCTCTAGCCCGGCAAAGGCGACAGTCGCCAGAAAGGACATAAGAATGAGGAAGCGGAGGTTGGGATAATCAAGGCTGCGGCGAAACTGCGCCATTCGACCTTCGTTCGCTCGGGCATTCAAACGATCGCGAATCTCCTGCGAAAGGGATTCCTTTAGGAAGACGATACCCAATACTAGCGCTACCGCCGACAGACCGGCAGCGGCGAAGGCCGGACTTTGATAATCGGCGTTAATCGGGTCGGGGCCCGCCAAGATGCCTCCGACCGCTGGGCCGATGATGAACCCGAGGCCGAAGGCCGCGCCGATCACGCCCATGCCCCTGGCTCGGTTCTCGGGCGTCGTAACGTCCGCCACATAGGCGAAGGCGGCGGAAATGTTACCGGCCATGAGTCCGCCAAATGCCCGTGCTGCGAACAGGATCCATAATTCGTCCGCAAAACCAAGCCAAAGATATGCCACAGCCGAACCGGCGAGACTGACCAAGAGGACCGGCCGGCGGCCAATACGATCGCTTAATTGTCCCCAATAGGGTGCGGCTAGGAATTGCGTCATCGAATAGGTCGCCATGATCAGGCCGACCGTCGCCGGATCCGCGTCGAAGAACTCCGCATAGAACGGCAGTAACGGAATAATGATGCCAAATCCGATGAGGTCGACGACGACAATTAGAAAAAGGATCGGCATTTGGTTTGCTAGGTTCCGCGCGCAATGTGAGGCAAAACAACGTCCTCTTAACGTTGTGTCAGCTTCAATTCAATACGCCGATTTCGCCGTTTGGCAATCTCGTCGGTTTTCTGGTCGATGGGTTGAAATTTACCGAAGCCCGCGGCAACCAACCGATTGGGCGGCAAGCCGTTGGTAATGAGTGATTGCACGACGGCAATGGCGCGGGCGGAAGAGAGTTCCCAGTTTGATGGGAACCGCACGGTGTTGATGGGATCGCTATCCGTGTGACCGTCAACGCGGAGCACCCAATCGATATCCTCCGGAATTTTGTCGCCGATGTTCCGGAGCGTCGCCGCCAGGGCGATTAACTGCGCCTGGCCGGGTTTGCCGATCTCGGCCGATCCTTTGTCGAAGAGCACTTCCGATTGAAAAACGAACCGGTCGCCGACTATCCGGACACCTTGCTGACGGCCTAAGACGTCGCGCAATCGGCCAAAAAACTCCGAACGGTAGCGCGAGAGTTCCTGTAGTTTGCTGGCCAACGCTGCGTTCAAGCGCTTGCCCAAGTTGAAGATCTGCGTCTTCTGTTCCTTGCTAAGTTTCTCGGATACTTCCAAGGCCTGCTCTAAATTCGCCAGCTGGCGGCGCAGTGCCGACATCTGCTGGTTGAGCAACGCAATCTGCGCCCGCGCGCTCTTCGAAAGATCCTTCTCCGCAAGCAGTGTCTTTCGAACGGCATGAAGCGCCGATTGAGATTTTCCAACGATTTGACGCGATGTCTCCAGTTCACTCAATGTGGATTGATGCGCGGACTTGGAGGCCTCGAGTTCCTCTTTGGTTTTGGTTTGCGCACGTTTGACCGCTTCAAGTTCCTCGATCGTGATACTGATGGTGTCTTTGGCGTCTGCGAATTTGCGTTTCATGTTGGAGAGACTGTCCGTGGTGGCGTCCAATTGATCGACGGTCGTGCTAAGTTTTTGTTCGATGCTTGTGCGGACATCTATCTCCTTGCTGATTGTATCGCGTAGTATGGCGGCCCGGGTTGCCAAGTTGGAGACCTGTGTTTCTAACTCGGCTCGGAGGGCGCGAAGGGCATCCACGTCCTGGCTCAGGGACGCGATTTCAAGAGCCTGGCGTTGCAACCCTTCTTTATCCGAGATGATTTGACGGACCATCTTGTCGATTTTCGCTTGGTTTTCGCCAAGGGTGGTGCGCAGTACGCTGACCGTGGCGTTAAGATCATCTCGATCCGTGACGGAGGACTGCAATTGTTCCGATAGTTGGGCGAGATTATCGGTCAAATTCTTATTGGCTCGCTTCTCCAAGGATAGGAGATCGGCCAGTTCGCTGACCTGAGTTTCCAACCGCTGCAGGGCTGAATCACGGCCCGACAAAGCCTGGCCGAGGAAAAACTGCGCGAGCACGAAAATTAGCAACAGGAAAATGATGACCATTAGAAGGGTCGCCAAGGCATCAACGAACCCGGGCCAGATATTGGTGCTGCGTTCGTACCGTCCAAGCGACGCCATGCCGGTTCCTTGGAAATTTACCTGTCGTAATCTTCGTTGGCCGCGGCGACTGTGCGGGCCAGGAGTTTGATTTCACTACGGATTTGCTGGACCAGATCGTCCCTGCCGGTGCGCAACTCGTCGACCATGCGACCCACATGCACATCGAGGTTGCGAATATGTGCCTGGGTTGCGTCGTCGACCCCGCCACTGGATCGGCCAGCGTTGTCAGCGATTTGCTGAAGAATTGGTTTTATCGCCACCTGGGTCTCAGCCAGAGATTTCATAAGCGCTTGTTCCGTGCGCATCTGATCGGTCAGGGTCTCTATCTTGTTCGCGAGGGCATGTATGCCCGCGTCGGCGTTGGCGCGGCTTTCCTCGCCACGGGCCATGGTTCGTTGCAGGTTCTCGAGGCTTTCGGCGGTTTGTTCCAGAAGTGCTTGGACATAGGCGGGTACACCTTGCTCGCCATCACCACCGATGGCGCCGCTGGACAGGCGCGTGACACTGGAGAGCCATTCTTCCAGGTCATTGTAGAACCGGTTCTGCGCCTGCGCGGCTTGCAGGTCTAGAAAGCCCAACACCAAGGACCCGGCCAACCCGAACAATGAAGACGAGAACGCCGTCCCCATACCCGAAAGAGGTGTTTCCAGGCCTCGCTTCAACGACGAGAACACCGCCGCCGCATCGCCGCTTTCAACGCTCAACCCGCCAATGACGTTGCTGATCGATCCAACAGTTTCCAGCAAACCCCAAAACGTCCCCAGCAAACCCAAAAAAATCAGCAGGCCGATGGTGTAGCGCGAGAGATCACGCGATTCATCGAGCCGGGACGCGATCCCATCCAGGAGGGAACGCAGCGACATGGCCGAGAGGCTCAGGCTGTCGCGATTGGAGATCATCGCCGCCATGGGTGCGAGGAGTTGCGGATTGCTGACAGGTCTCTGCGCCACGGGATGCATGACATCCTCATCCAGATTACGTCGGAACTCTTCGATCCAGGAGACCTCAGGATAGAGACGCAAAACCTGTCGGAAGTTGTAGATGATGCCTAAGAATAAGACGCCGACGATCAGGCCGTTCAACGCCGTGTTTGCGAAAAAGAACGATCGCATGGGCAGAAATAGGGTCGCGCATACGGCGCCCACGACCCCGAGAAACAACGACATTCTGACGAGATAAGTATGGGGGCGGGTCATTACCGGCCTCTATTCGGATGTCCTACGCGGCGACAGTCGTGTATCGAATGCGCCAATCAACGCTTGGTGAGGTTTAAGTCAACACGGTTGACCGGCTTTTCATTAGTCTTGTTGCCAAGGGCGCGGACATCAATTTGAGTGCTACGCACGCCTTTGCCAATGAGGAACGACCGAACTGCAAGGGCGCGCGACAAAGACATCCGACGAGCTTTGCTCGTCGACAGATCCTGGCCGCCGGCATAGGCTTGCAACTGCAATCGGAAACCCTTTTTCTCGCGTAAAGCATTGGCGAGAGCCACAAGGTTTGCCTGATGCCCATCCGGAAGACGCGCTTCCGTGTCGCCGAAAGCGATTCGCAGAGCACGTCCTGGTTTCATTTCGATCTTTGCTGGCGCGCTGGCAACTTCGGGCGCTGCGGACTTCGGTGCGGCCGTTGTCGTCGGAGGGGATTTCGCGACTTTTGGCGCCGCCGGTGGCGCTGACGCGATTTTCGGTGCAGGCGGTGGCGCGGGCGTGGTTAATTTTGCGACGGGTGGTGGCGTTTGCATGGCTTTGGTAGCGGGCGCTTTCGACATCGGCGCTTTTGCAACTTTCGCCTGCGTAGGTTGCGATACCAGCTTCGACGCGGCTTTCTTCGGCGCTGGTTTAGGTTCTGATTTTTGAACTGATTTCGCCGAAGTGGTTTTTCGAGCAGCCGCGGGCGCCCTCAATTTGATTTTCTTTTTTGGCGCGATATGAAGCGTCGAGAGCGGTGCCCGGGACGGGGGTAAGGTGCGGTTACCCGTGATCCCCAGTCGACCGGGACGTCCTGCATCATTGAACACGCTCAGATCGACAGAAATATTAGGGGTCGACTGTGCCCTGGCCGTTGCGCTATCTCCTAGGATACCTCCCACGATTACGGCGGCCAGAAGGACATTCTTGCCCTTGCCGACTGAATTGCTACATCGTTTGATGCATTTCAGATACATGGTTGCTAATAATCCCTTGGCGCTCGCGTCAGCATTGACTGGCCGAATTTAAATCATGAAGATCACCATAACCAAGCCCCCACGGGCGCACAACCGGATTCCGGTGGTCCGTAGAATGTCAAAGAGGCCTTACTGCGCGGTACTGAGAAGCTTTCGCAAAGGCATATGAAGATCGCTGTTCGCCGCGACGATTTCGCCCGTTTTGAGCGCGTTGTCCCGGCCTTTGAAGTCGCTGACAAACCCACCTGCCTCACGGACGATGATCACGCCGGCGGCCATGTCCCAAGAATTCAAGCCTCGTTCCCAAAAACCTTCGTATCGGCCTGCTGCCAAATAAGCCAGATCTAAGGCTGCGGCACCAAACCGGCGGACACCGGCGGCGGCGGCCATGACATTTTCCAGTTCCTTCAGGAAGAGGGCGTGGCCCTCGCGGCCCTTGAAGGGGATCCCAGTGGCGAACACGGACTCCGCCATGTCATGCCGGCTCGACACGCGAAGACGCTGCCCGTTCAGAAACGCGCCTTGGCCCCGTTCCGCCCAGAACATCTGATCGGAGATGGGTTCGTAGATCACGCCGGCGCATATCTTGCCGTCGCGTTCCAAGGCCACGGACACGCAGAAGTGCGGCAGGCCATGAAGAAAATTCAGGGTGCCGTCCAAGGGATCAACAATCCATGTGTTGGATGTGTCCTCACCGGGCACGGCGCCGCGTTCCTCCATGAGAAAACCGTAGTTCGGGCGCGCCTTGGAGAGTTCTCGAAAGAGCGTTTCCTCGGCTCGCCGATCGGCTTCACTGACGAAATCAGCCGGCCCTTTCTTCGCCACCTGGAGGGTTTCAATCTCGCCAAAGCTGCGCACCAAGCCGCGGCCTGCACGTTCCGCTGCCGCGATCATAACGTTGATAAGCGCCGTGCCGGCGCCGGTGGTTCTATTAAATCGCACGCTGATGGTGCCTTGTACTGTGGTCAGAAGTTAGTCTTTGGCCCGTTCCATGTAAGACCGGTCCACGGTGTTGACTACGATCCGCGTGCCGGCCTCAATGTGGGGTGGCACCATGACGCGGACCCCATTCTCCATCATCGCTGGCTTGTAGGACGAAGATGCGGTTTGGCCTTTGACAACCGCATCGGCTTCAGCCACTTGTAGGATCACAGAATTGGGTAATTGCGCGCCCAGCGGCGCACCTTCGTGACTTTCTAGGATGACGACCATGCCATCTTGAAGGAACGGGACTTGGTCTTCGCCCAGCAGTTCCGTGTTCAATTCCACCTGCTCATAGGTTTCGTTGTCCATAAACGTGTGGCTGTCGCCGTCCGAGAACAAGTACTGATGTTCCCGCTGCTCCAACGTTGCGCGTTCGACTTTCTCGGAGGCACGGAACCGCTCATTGAGCTTAGTTCCGGAACGGATGTCTCTCAATTCGACCTGCATGTAGGCGCCGCTCTTCCCCGGTTGGGTGTGTTCGGTTTTCACCGCGCGCCACAGACTACCCTTATGTTCGATGACCATCCCCGGACGGATGGCATTGCCGTCAATCTTCATCGCTTTGGACCCAAAACTTTAGTGGAGTTCAGAGAATGCGCGGTTTCTATCAGCTTGGCCCCTTGGAGGCAATGTTTCAGACCCAGGGCTCGGCCATCACCTTGTTGAACGCGATCACGGCGGTGGCGGGCCCGTCCGGATGATCCCAGACAGCTGACACCACCGCCAGAAAATCGGCCCCCGCCGCCACAAGCGGCGGACAGTTGTCGATTGTGATCCCGCCGATGGCGACGACGGGAACGACCATCATCTCCGACCACCAGGCCAGCAATTCCGGTTCTGCGTGGTATCGGGCGTCTTTCGTTTGGGTCGGAAAGAAGGCGCCAAAGGCCACGTAATCCGCTTCCTTCTCGCCGGCAACCATCGCCAGGTGTTTGGAATCGTGGCAGGTGACACCGACCACACGGTTGTCTCCGACGGCGGCGCGGGCCGCGTCATATTTGACGTCTTCTTGCCCGATATGCACGCCGCCGCACCCGGTCTCCGTGGCCAAGTCAGGTCTATCATTCATGATGAATGTCACACCTCGGGCGTCGGCGACGGGCAGCAGGATATCAACTGCGCGCTTGATTTCGTCATCGCTGACGTTCTTGAGGCGCAGCTGAATTGCCGCCACATCGCCAGCATCCAGGGCTGCCGCTAAGTCATCGCGGAATACCACCGTATCGATCTTTGGTGGGGTGATGAGATAAAGACGACATCCGATATCGTCGTTTTCAGACATCGTGCGCATCTCCACGGAGAAATTGTTCAAGTAATGCTCTCATTCGGTTCCGGTCTTCAGATGTCCCCCCGTCGGCGGTGGCCGCGAGATCAAGGGCGATCTCAACGGGGCCGTGTAGACGGGCGGATTGCGCTTGCGCCATGGCGGCAATCTTCGCGTGGGTTTCGGCGGGAACATCGACGCAAATGTCTTTGCAACCTTGTCGAAGCGCCGCCATGGCCAGGCCCGCATTGGTTCCGCAATCGAGGATCATGCTCGACGCCGCACCCGGATGGGTTTGCGCCAGATCATCTGCGATGGCCTTGAAGGCGCCGGGGCCAAGTATAGCCGCGCCGTTGGGCGGGCTTCGGAGTTCCACCGGCGCGCCGATGGCGTTGGCCTGGGTGGCCGCCGCGCGGGCTTGGGGAAGATCGTGGACAATGACCGAACGTGTGGACAAAAGAGGGCGCTCTCGGTGGTGTCGCGTTACGCAGATACTGAGGAAATATTGTAACGAGTTTTTGTCACACGGAAAGACCGCAGAGCCTTAACGGTATGTGCCGTCCCATTTCTCCGCGGAAGGGTTGGCCACCGTGCCGTCGTCGGCGACTAAGGGCCGGTTCAGGGTGAATACAGTATCCGGATTTACAACCGTATAGTCCATATATCCCATGCGTGCGATGGGCTGCATAGCGCCAGTGTCGACCATGCCATCCTTGATGTACGTATCGTCGATATAGATTCCGACTACCTGACCGAAGACGACGAAGTGACCGCGATCCGATCCTGGTTCCACGTCCGGCATTTGCACGGTCTTCCAGAATTTGCATTCCAGGGCGGCCGGCGCGGCTTTGACCCGCGGCGGGGCGACAAAGTTGGAAGGCGAGGTTTCCAAGCCGGAAAGTTGGAACTCATCGGCATCCGCCGGCACGGTTGCCGATGAGGTATTCATGCCGTCGCGAGTGTCCCAAGTGGACAAGGAACAGGTGAACTCGCCGGTGGCTTCTACATTGTCGATGCTGTCCTTGCGGCCCGAAGAGACAAACATGACGTAATGCGGTTTGTCGCTGACGGCGTTGAAGAAACTGTAGGGTGCCAGGTTGAAAACGCCGTCGGGGCTGAGTGAGGAAATCCATCCGATAGGTCGGGGCGCGACCAGGGCCTTGAAAGGGTCGTGTTTGAGGCTGTGATGGTTCTCGATGGCGTCGTAGTGCATGGGGCAACCTTTTGATCCGGGAGAGCGAGGCCGTTAGCATACCTATTACATTTATAAGATCATCCGAAAAACGAGACGCGGCGCCGAAACGACGCCGCGTCCAAAGTTCTCGTACTGGCGAAAGCTGGCCGGATTTTCGCGTTAGCTAGCGTTGGCCAGTGCCACAGCCGTGTCCAACATTCGGTTGGAGAAGCCCCACTCATTGTCGTACCAACTCAGCACACGGACGAAGTTACCCTGCATGACCTGTGTCTGGGTGGCGTCGAAGGTACTTGAGGCCGGATTGTGGTTGAAGTCGATGGAGACCAGCGGCTCCTCGTTGAAGGCCAGCACGCCCTTGAGGCGGCCATCGGACGCTTCCTTTATGGCGGCGTTGACCTCTTCCACCGAGGTGTCCCGGCCTGCCGTGAAGGTCAGGTCGATCATGGATACGTTTGGCGTTGGGACGCGCACTGAGGTGCCGTCCAGCTTGCCGTTCAGTTCCGGCAGCACTAAGCCAACGGCTTTCGCCGCGCCGGTGGACGTTGGGATCATGGACTGAGCCGCAGCCCGGGCCCGGCGGGGATCCGTATGAAGCGTATCGAGCACGGGCTGGTCGCCGGTGAAGGCGTGAACCGTGGTCATGAACCCTTTTTCGATGCCGACGGCCTTGTTCAGGACATCGGCAACTGGCGCCAAGCAGTTCGTCGTGCACGACGCGTTGGAAACGATACTGTCATCGCCGCCCAATGAATCGTGGTTGACGCCAAATACGATAGTTTTGTCGACGTCGGTGCCCGGAGCAGAAATCAGCACTTTCTTTGCGCCGGCCTCGAGGTGATTTGCGGCGGCGGCGCGTTTGGTGAACAGACCTGTGCATTCTAACGCCACGTCGACGTTCAATTCGCCCCAGGGAAGCTGCGCTGGGTCGCGTTCGGCTGTTACCTTGATAGGGCTGGTGCCCACATTCATGATATCGCCATCCACGGAGATGTCAGTGATCAAATTGCCATGCACTGAATCGTACTTCAGCAGGTGGCCGTTCATTTCCGGCGAGCCCAGATCGTTGATGCCCACCACTTCCACATCGTTTCGGCGGCTTTCTAGGATGGCCCTCAGAACCAATCGCCCAATCCGGCCAAAACCATTAATCGCCACGCGTACCGCCATGTCCTCCTCCGTTCGCAGGGGCGGCAATGTCGGTCGCTAGAACCTCACGAGACACCGCCGCGAAAAAAGATCAATTTCAACCCCGAAAGCCTCTACGGCCCCCGTCGGTCGGCAACATCGGATCATTGCCCGACAAGGTCAACGTGAATTTGTGATCACGGCGTTTAAATCTTGATCGGACGCGATGATTCCTAAGCGAATCAAGTCGATTACACCGCTTTTCTATGAAGTTGGTTGACGTTCAGGACTCCGCGCGACTATTGTCATTAATCGATTCGTTTTCGTCCGTCCTGGGAGGGCGTTTGTCTTGAATCAACCGATTGGACTGCAGAAGCCAACTCGTCTGGAACAGGCGCAGGCACGGCTTGAATTCGCATTTTCCAATCTGGAGCATGCCGTGGCTAACGCTCCTGGCTTCGCTACAGTGGAGAACTCAAGTCAGTTGACGTTGGACCTTGAGCAAGAAAACGCGGCGTTGAAGAAGCGAAACGAAACACTCAGCGAACTTAACGACCGTACCGTAACGCGCCTGGACTCGGTGATCGTGCGCTTGAAGGCCGCCGCCGGCGCCCGAGGATAGCCCCGCCGTGCCGCAAGTTACCGTTCAAATCAATGGCCGTGGATACCAGATTGCCTGTGATGAGGGCCAGGAGGCGCATTTGGCGCGACTTGGCAATTACATTGATAACCGGATACAGGAATTGGTCGCTGCCGTTGGACAGATCGGAGATATCCGCCTTTTGGTCATGGTGTCGCTGCTCTTGGCGGATGAGTTGTCGGATGCATACGCGCAGCTCAAGGTCGCCAGCGCCGACCCCGGCGCGGCAGCGCGTCTGGATCGTGAAGAGAACCTCACGGTGGCATTGGAAAGTGTTGCGCAGCGTATCGAAACCATTGCTGAATCTCTCGAACAAAACTAGTTTCATTAGACCCGCTGCGCTGTGCGTTAGGCTTTCAAACCCCGGGGCTGAATACTTCCAGGGAGCTGTCCCTGTCCGGCCCGTGGGCCGGTTACACGGCACCCACCTGCACATGCAGGCCACGGAGGTTTTTCGAAGCCAACGGCAGTGCGGCGGTACCTTTTGATGCCCGAGAAGCCCCTACCTCCATGTCCCTTAATCGTGAGAAATCCGAACTTCGTGAAACCGCCCAGGCTGTCCGTCGTCGGTCTGCTGAAGAATCCGGTCCGCATGCGGCGGCAAGTTTGTCTGATCACTTGGTCGCGCGATTTGGGCATTTGGGTGGCCATGCCGTTTCCGGTTATCTGGCGATTGGAACTGAGATTGACGTAGCGCCGGCGCTTGCGCGGTTGGAGCAGGCTGGATTGCACGCGACGTTGCCGGTCGTGACGTCGCGCGAGCAGTCGCTCACGTTTCGACGTTGGACAGCGGGCACACAACTGGAACCCGGTCCCCTGCGAACCCGCCATCCGGCCGCGGAGTCCCCGGAGATGGTGCCGGACCTGTTGATCATCCCCATGCTGGCCTTTGATGCCAACGGCTATCGGATTGGATGGGGGGGCGGGTTTTATGATCGAACCCTGGCGAAACTGCGGGTCAAAAAGGAGGTGATTGCCATCGGTGCGGCGTTCGCCGCACAGCAGGTGGACAAAATTCCCCGCGATCACCATGATGCGCGCCTTGATTGGATCGCAACGGAGAAGGGGTTAATTGAAATCACCCCTGATACTTGAGCCTTTGGTCGTGAACGGAGCCCCATGAACATACTTATCGTTGGCGATGTGGTCGGCAAGGCGGGTCGCGAAGCGGTCATGGAGTACCTCCCCGGCTTGCGGGAGCAACTTGCGCTGGATTTCGTCGTCGTAAATGGCGAGAACGCGGCCCACGGTTTTGGAATCACGGATCGAATCTGCCAATCCTTTTACCAAGCCGGTGCCGATGTGATCACCACCGGCAACCACGTCTGGGATCAGCGCGACATAATCAATTATATCGGCAGCGATCCGAAATTGTTGCGACCGCTGAACTTCCCGGAAGGTACGCCTGGGCGCGGTGTCGGTGAGTTTGAGACCGCCACTGGATCCAAGGTCGTGGTTATTCACCCCATGTGCCGTTTGTTCATGGATCCATTGGACGATCCCTTCGTCGGGGCGGAAGCGGCGCTTGAGAAATACATACTGGGTTCGAACGCGCAGGTGATCCTAGTAGATATACACGGCGAGGCGACAAGCGAAAAACAAGCTTTGGGTCATGTGCTGGATGGACGAGTGTCGGCGGTTGTCGGCACCCACACGCATGTGCCTACGGCGGACCACCACGTCCTGCCGGGTGGCACCGCGTACATGTCGGACCTTGGGATGACCGGTGATTATGACTCGGTGATCGGGATGAAGAAAAAGGCGGCCATCAGTCGGTTTATGACAAAGATGCCGCAGGGCCGTCTGGAGCCTGCGGAAGGTCATGCGACCTTGTGCGCGGCCTTTATCGAGACGGATGACACTACCGGTCACGCGCGGCGGATCGAGCCCGTTAGACTGGGTGGCCGGCTCTCCGCGAGTAAACCCGTAAAAAGGTGCTGAGACCCGCTGATCGCACCTTCCCATTCTGTCATTTTGTTGCCATATTGCGCTGGCATTACAGAAGATCCTCGCTCGTGTGTTAGCTTCCCATATATGGTATGTGATAACACATAAGAATCAGAATATAGAGGCATCGAGGCATGGCCGGCCATTCAAAATTTAAGAACATCATGCACCGCAAAGGGCGACAGGATGCCAAGCGGGCAAAAGTATTTGCGAAACTGGGCAAAGAACTTTCGGTCGCTGCACGCGGCGGAACGGATCCCGATTTTAACCCGCGCCTTCGATTGGCGATTGCCGCCGCGAAGGCGCAGAATATGCCGAACGACAACATTCAGCGCTCCATCAAGCGTGCCGAAGGTGACGACAGCGTTATCTATGAGGAAGTTCGCTACGAAGGTTATGGCCCTGGCGGGGTCGCGGTGATCGTCGAATCTCTGACGGATAATCGCAACCGCACGGCGTCGGAAGTGCGTGCCGCCTTCTCCAAGCACGGCGGGACCCTTGGCGAGACGGGGGCCGTCGCGTTCATGTTCGAACGCGTCGGTCTGATCGTTTACGGCGCCGACAAGGCAAGCGCTGACGAAATGTTCGAGGTGGCCCTGGAAGCCGGTGCGCAAGACGTCGAAAGTGGCGACGAGACCCATGAGATCACCTGCGAGCCGGATGATTTCTCCACCGTACGCGATTCGCTGGAGGAGGCCTTCGGCGACCCCGACGACGCGCGACTTGATTGGAAGCCGCAAAACTCCATCGCGGTTGATGAAGATACGGCAGGCACCTTGTTGAAATTTCTTGATGTATTGGAAGACAATGACGACGTGCAGCGCGTCGCCGCTAATTTCGATGTCGACGATAACGTGCTTGAACGCCTGAGCGCATGAGGATCAACCCGTTGGGAGCCAAAACCCCATGCGCCTGATTGGCTTGGACCCTGGACTGCGCAACACCGGCTGGGGAGTGATTGCGGTTCAGGGCAACCGTTTGACGCATATCGCCGACGGAGTTGTGAGGAGCAACGCGAAACGTCCCTTGGCAGAACGTTTGATGGAGCTTCGCGACGGCTTGGCCGCCGTTATCCACGAGCATCAACCGGATGAGGCTGCGGTCGAGGAAACCTTCGTCAACGCCAATCCGGCCTCGACCCTGAAGCTTGGACAGGCACGGGGAATCGCGTTGCTTGTGCCCGCAGAATTCGGCCTTCCTGTCGGCGAGTATCCGCCGAACCTCGTCAAGAAAACTGTCGTCGGCAGTGGCCACGCCGCCAAAGAACAAATCCAAATGATGGTTCAGACCCTTTTACCGGGTTGTGACGTGAAGTCGGCGGATGCCGCAGATGCGCTGGCGATTGCGATCTGCCATGCCCAGCATCGGCGCGTACCGGCTGTCGCTGCGGCGATGGAGACGGTTTCATGATTGGGCGTTTGAAAGGCGTTATCGACGAACTCGGTGACGACTGGGCGTTGATCGATGTGAACGGCGTCGGCTATCGGATTTTCTGCTCGTCGCGCACCTTGTCGCGGTTTGCTGCCGGAGAGGCCGTCGTGGTCCAGATAGAGACCCACGTTCGCGAAGACCATATCCATCTCTATGGTTTTGTCGACGCTAGCGAACGGGATTGGTTCAATCTGCTGACGATGGTGCAAGGTGTGGGCAACAAAGTGGGTTTGGCGATCCTTGGTGTTCTAGATCCTGATGAGTTGATGCAGGCGGTTGCCGCTGCTGATAAGGCCGCCGTCAGCCGAGCCCCGGGCGTCGGTCCGAAATTGGCGACACGGATCGTCAGTGAGCTCAAGGACAAGGTTGGGGCCATGGCGCTCGGTACCGTTGCCAAGTCGCAGGCGGCGGTGGCGGCGCCAGATTCTTCATCAACCGCCGCCGTGTCGGAGGCGGCGTCGGCTTTGGTGAATTTAGGATATGGCCCGTTGGAAGCGTTGACGGCTGTATCACGCGTATCCGTCAATCTGGGCGACCACGCTGGTGTCGAAGAGCTGATTCGCGATGGCCTGCGGGAACTGGCGCCCGCCGACGTGCGAGCCGGGGGGTAGCTAATGAGTGAGGAACGCGTGATCACGCCGAAAGCTAGTGCTGATGACTACCAGGCTGATTTCGCGGATGGCGGCATTCGTCCACTGAACTTCGATGACTTCATCGGCCAACGTCCCAGTTGCGATAATTTGAAGGTCTTTATTCAAGCGGCCCGCGGTCGGGGCGAAGCGATGGATCATGTCTTGTTCCATGGGCCGCCGGGTCTCGGCAAGACAACGTTGGCGCAAATTGTCGCACATGAGTTGGGCGTCGGATTCCGCGCCACGTCGGGGCCGGTGATCGCGAAGGCGGGTGATCTGGCTGCCATCCTTACCAATTTGCAACCCAACGATGTTTTGTTCATTGATGAGATTCACCGACTCAATCCGGTGGTTGAGGAAATTCTCTACCCCGCCATGGAAGACCGGCAATTGGACCTAATTATCGGCGAAGGGCCGGCGGCGCGGTCCGTGCGGATCGATTTGGCGCCCTTTACGCTGGTCGGCGCGACCACCCGCTCCGGTCTTCTGACGACGCCGTTGCGCGAGCGGTTTGGGATACCTTTGCGCATGGTCTTTTACAATCCCGAGGAATTGGAACTGATCGTTAGCAGGGGTGCGCGGTTGCTTGGGTTCGACCTGACCAAGGACGGAGCCCGTGAAATTGCCCGGCGTGCGCGTGGCACGCCACGTGTTGCCGGTCGGCTTCTGCGGCGCGTGCGCGATTTCGCGGCCGTTGCGGATGCCGGAGCGGTGGACGCCGCAGGAGCTGATACCATGTTGAACCGTCTGGATGTGGACCCCCGCGGCCTGGATGCCATGGATCGGCGCTACCTCATATGCATTGCGGAGAATTACGGTGGCGGCCCCGTAGGCGTGGAAACGCTTGCGGCCGCCCTTTCGGAACAGCGCGACACCATAGAAGAGGTCATTGAACCCTATCTCTTGCAGCAGGGTCTCCTCATGCGCACGCCGCG
The DNA here is from genome assembly GCA_913048145.1 of uncultured Rhodospirillaceae bacterium. Taxonomy (GTDB): domain Bacteria; phylum Pseudomonadota; class Alphaproteobacteria; order Rhodospirillales; family Casp-alpha2; genus UBA3470. Next base: position 2,127 of record CAJWVP010000013.1, on the reverse strand, counting down.
CGGCCGTGCGCTGGCGACAGAGGGCTATCGCCACTTGGGCTTACAGGCGCCCAAGAACATGGCCCAATTGGAATTGATCGAGGAAAACCCGGACGCGGAGACCATAGATGGCTGAACCGACCGGAAACCCTCACCGTTTCATGCTACGCGTCTACTATGAAGATACAGATGCCGGGGGTATCGTCTACTACGCCAATTACCTGCGCTACGCGGAACGGGCGCGCACCGAGATGTTGCGCGATCTGGGCGTGGAAAGTTCGCGTTTGATGCGGGATGATAACGTTGCCTTGGCGGTGCGCTGGTGCGCCGTCGACTATCTGAGGCCTGCCGTCCTGGATGACTATTTGGTCGTCGAAACATCGTTGCAGCGGGTTGGTGGGGCGACGTTGGAAGCTATACAAACTGTTCAGCGCCAGGATGTTGACTTGGTGCGGATCGATCTCAAATTGGGCTGCATGTCTTTAGACGGTGGCGCGGCACGCTTGCCGGTGGCCGTCCGCAAGACATTAAGCAGCTTTATAAATTCAAACGGGTCTTAGAAAATTCCAGGGGTTCAATATGGAAAACCAAATTGTGGATGCGGTGACTTTGGGCGGCTCGGCGACGGACTTGGATTTCAGCATGATTTCCCTATTCTTGCGCGCCGACCTTGTCGTCAAGTCGGTGATCATCCTTCTTCTTCTGGCGTCGCTATGGTGTTGGGCGATCATCTTCGAAAAATGGTTTGGCATGCGCCGCCTCAACAAGCACTCCAGCGAATTCGAGCAAGCCTTTTGGTCGGGAGCTTCGCTTGATGATCTCTATGATCGCATCGCCGCGCAGCCGCACGATCCCATGTCGGCGGTCTTCGTAGCGGCCATGCGCGAATGGCGGCGCGCGCCCGGTGCCGCTAATGGTGGCAGCGCGAATATAGGTCTCGCTGATCGGATCGATCGGGTAATGCAAATCACCCTGGCTCGCGAAATGGACCGCGCGGAGCGCTACATGACGTTTCTGGCGACGACCGGTTCGACAGCACCATTTATTGGGCTGTTCGGAACCGTTTGGGGGATCATGAATAGCTTCCAACAAATCGCCATTTCTAAAAACACCAGCTTGGCTGTGGTGGCTCCCGGCATTGCCGAGGCTCTGTTCGCGACGGCGCTTGGCCTTTTAGCAGCGATCCCTGCGGTTGTTGCCTATAACAAGCTGAGCCGCGATCTGGATCACTATGCCGGAAGACTGGAGAGTTTCGCCGGTGAATTTGCCGCGATCCTAAGCCGCGAAATGGATCAGGATATCTAGTATGGCTGTGAGTCTCAAAACGGCTCGCGGTCGCACCGCGCTCCGGCGCTCCGAGCCGATGAGCGAGATCAATGTGACGCCGTTCGTCGATGTCATGCTGGTTTTGCTGGTGATTTTCATGATCACGGCGCCATTGCTTACGGTGGGGGTCCAAGTCGATCTGCCCGAAACCAAGGCATCCACCATCAAAGGTAACGATGAGCCCTTGGCGGTCAGCGTCGATAAGGACGGGAAGGTTTACATCCAGGACAGCGAGACGGCCGTGGATGCCGTTGCCGCGAAGCTTCGGGCTATCAGCAGCAACAATTCCGATATCCGTATTTTCGTGCGCGGTGATGCTGGCGTGAATTATGGTCGGGTCATGGAAATCATGGGCGTCATCAATGCGGCGGGCTTTCGGAAGGTCGCGCTGATCGCCCGTCAACCGGGTAGCCGCAAACCCGATGCGCGCCGTAAGGACTAGAAGGAATAAGTGAGGTCCATGCGCGGCGGCTTTTTCTTTTCTCTGGTATTCCACGCGGTGGTAGCGATCTTCGCATACCTGGGCATGCCCTATCTGAAGCCCGAGCCGTTAATCACAGAGTCGGTAATTTTTGTCGACGTGGTTGACGTCGCTGAAGAATCGAACGCTCCGCCACCACAGTCCGAACCGGAGCCCGAGGAGATCAAGGAGCCTGAACCGCCGCCGCCGCAGGAAGGGTCGACGCCGCCGCCCGAACCGGTGTCGGAACCCGGGCCAGAGCCAGAGCCAGAGCCAGAGCCAGAGCCTGCACCGGAGCCCGAACCTGTCGCGGAGCTGAAACCTGAGCCCAAGCCCAAGCCCAAGCCCAAGCCCAAGCCCAA
>CAJWVP010000012.1 GCA_913048145.1 uncultured Rhodospirillaceae bacterium | reverse complement strand
CGATGAACGGTTGACCGGCCTGGCGGACCGAACACCCGTCCTCGCCGTCGGATCGAACCAATCTCCCGTACAGTTGTCGCGGAAATTTAGTGGTCGGGATTGGGGCCCCATTCCGGTCGTGCGGATCGCCCTCCACAACTACGATTCCGTCTATTCCCCGCACGTCGCCTCCTACGGGTCCATTACGGCAACGCTTCAGAAAGTTGCGGGTGTTCGCGTGAGCTTGTTCGTGACATGGCTGGATGAAGTTCAGTTGACGCGCATGCATGAGACCGAGGTTTCCGGCACCAACTACGGTTTCGGGTTGTTGTCTGATCTTCAGATCGACGTTGAAGCCGGTCCGCCCGTTGAAGCCGTACACATATATAATTCTACCCGGGGTACGCTCTGCGATGACCATGGTCCGATCCCCCTTTTGGAAGTGCGGGCCGAAGGCCGGTCACGTCGCGCCATGTCGCAACTGGAAGTCCAAGAGCACATACGCGATGTCCTCAATCCGGGAATGGAAACTGATGACTTCATCCGCACGTCAATCAACGATGCGGACCTTCGCCAGGTGCGGTCGGATCAATTACGGGTCAACACGCAGCCCTTTGCCCCGAAATCCTTCCGGGAAATCCCCATTTAGGCCGCGCCGGTGGCGCGGGCGATGACAATGCCAACCAAAATGATCAGGCCAAAATCTCGGTTGGATTTGAATATCCTCAGGCAGGACTTGGGCGCATCAAAATTGACGGTCAGGACTTGCCACGTCAAATGCGCAGCGCCAGCCATTAGACCCACATAATACGGCCAAGCCATCACCGCCGCGGAACCAGCTAAACCAAGAAGCACGATGGTTATGCCGTAAAATCCAACCAACCATTTGGTCGTGGCAGTGCCGAACCTCAGCGCTGTCGACTTTACGCCAACCAAGAGATCGTCGGCCTTATCTTGATGGGCATAAATTGTGTCGTAACCCAATGTCCAAAATAGCCCCGCAATATACATCCACAGAGCCGGCGCTTCGAGGGCTCCGGTCACGGCGGCCCACCCCATCAACGCGCCCCAATTGAATGTTAGGCCAAGGAATGCCTGGGGCCAGTAGGTAAACCGCTTCATAAACGGGTAAACGATCACCAGTATAAGCGAAGCCAACCCAAGCCCGACCGTCACCCCGTTGAACTGAAGGAGGATCGCCAATCCAATCCCAAGTAAGAACGCCAGCAATGCGAATGCTTGCAAAACGCTCAGATCGCCATTGGCTATGGGTCGCCCCACGGTGCGCGTGACCATGCGGTCGAAATCCCGATCGACCAAATCATTGACCGTACATCCGGCCCCCCGCATGACCAATGCGCCCATGCCGAACAGGGCCATCAACCGCCAATCGGGAAGTCCGCTGGACGCCATCGCCGTGCTCCACCAGCACGGGATCAACAGCAACCATGTACCGATAGGCCTGTCCGCACGCATAAGCCGCAGGAACGGCCGCGCAGGCTTAGGTGCCCACCTATCAACCCAGTTTCCCGTGGCGATGTCGCTGGCAGACGTGGCAGACGGTCTCGTCATGGCGGCACTATACGCCGCCCGGGTAGGGATCACCACTGCTTGCCGAAGCCAATCCAGCGCCTATCATGGTTGCCATGGTTCGATCTCTTCCCCGAGTTTACGTCAATCAACCGCTCGCGCCGGATACCCGGGTCACCTTCACACGCGACCAAGCCCACTATCTTCGCGATGTCATGCGGCTCGGCACAGACGCTGCGGTGGCCGTGTTCAACGGCCACGATGGAGAATGGAGAGTGGGACAACTTAATCTTCAACGGAAGGCCGGATCTGGCGTTGCCTTAGAGCAGATCCGGACCCAGTCCAGCGCATCAGGCCCGGACCTATTCTTCGCACCCGTGAAGAAAACGGCGACGGACTTTATCGTTGCCAAGGCGACGGAGCTTGGGGCCCGCGCCCTGCGCCCCGTCATGACCGAGTTCACCGATACAGGACGGGTCAATGTCGAACGTCTGCAGATCAATGCCCGCGAAGCGGCGGAGCAATGCGGTCGCCTGGATATTCCACAAATTGGATCGCCCATTGGCCTGCGGGAACTGGTGGGATCATGGCCCTTGGCCCAGTCTTTGATCATAGCTGATGAGACCGGCAACAGTGACAGTGCGCTGAAAATCCTGAACGAAATCAGAGTGGAAGACCGTGCCCCAGCATTTGTGATCGGTCCGCAAGGCGGTTTTTCCAAAACCGAACTTGCGTTCCTGCGCGCCTTGCCGTTTGTTATAACCATCGATCTGGGCCCCCGCATCTTGCGCGCGGAAACGGCCGTCGTGGCAGCCCTGACCTGTTGGCAGGCGACGCGCGGCGATTGGACCTAAAATTCTGGCTTTGCGCCGGACCGAATAACAAGAGGAGCCACATGCCCGAAGATCAGGCAAACTCTCGCCCACCCATCGAAGACACATCGGAACTTGTCGCCTACCTGGAAACCGGCTCCAAACCGGCCAAGGATTGGCGGATCGGCACGGAACATGAAAAGTTTCCTTATCGTCTGGATGATCTGCGGCCCCTGCCCTATGAAGGTGAGATGGGCATTCGCGCCGTACTCAACGGGTTCACCAAGTTCGGATGGGAACCGGTTCTGGAGAACGGCAACCCCATCGCCATGACCAAGAAGGGCGGCGGCTCCATCTCCCTGGAACCGGCTGGCCAGTTAGAGCTTTCCGGCGCGCCTCTGAACACCATCCATGAAACTTGCGGCGAGGTGACTGGTCACCTCCAACAGTGTCGGGCCATTGCCAGCAAACTGGGGATTGGATTTCTAGGCCTCGGGTTTCACCCGAAATGGCCAAACGACGAGATGCCCTGGATGCCCAAAGGTCGCTACAAGATCATGCGCGACTACATGCCCAAGGTCGGCGGCCATGGACTTGAGATGATGAAGTCCAGCTGTACGGTCCAGGTTAATTTGGATTTCGACAGTGAAGCGGACATGATCAAGAAATTCCGCGTCTCCCTGGCCTTGCAGCCAATCGCCACGGCGCTGTTCGCTAATTCACCTTTCAAAGAAGGGAAGCCGACAGGCTATCTCGCCTATCGCAGCTTCGTCTGGACCGATGTGGACGCTGACCGCCAAGGCATGCTGCCGTTTGTTTTCGAGGACGGCTTCGGGTTCGAGCGCTACGTCGACTATGTTCTCGACGTGCCCATGTACTTCGTCTACCGCGACGGCGAATACATAGATGCATCTGGGCAATCGTTCCGTGATTTCCTGGATGGCAAACTTCCGGCACTGCCCGGCGAGAAGCCAACCTTGAAGGATTGGGAGGACCACATGAGCACTGCCTTTCCCGAGGTTCGCCTGAAGACATTCCTGGAGATGCGTGGGACCGACGGCGGCCCGTGGGCGCGGCTCTGTGCCTTGCCGGCGCTTTGGGTAGGGCTTCTATATGATTCTCAGGCTCTCGACGATTCCTGGGAGTTGGTTAAAGATTGGACAGCGGAGGAGCGCCAGAAGCTCCGCGAAGAAGTGCCAAAAATGGCGCTCGGCACGACGTTCCGCAACCAGACCGTTAAGGACATCGCCCTCGATGTGCTCTGCATCGCCCACGCAGGTCTTCAGCGCCGAGCGAAGTGCGACAGTGTAGGCCTCGATGAAACGCATTTTCTGCGACCCTTGTTCCAGATCGCCGAATCCGGCATCACGCCTGCCGAAGAACTGCTCCGGGCTTATGAACGACGCTGGCAGGGCTCCGTTGACCCGGTCTTCCAGGAATACGCCTACTGATCCGTGAAATTTCTCCGCCTAGTCGAGGGCGGATTAATCCAGTTATGATATCGCGTGTACCCGCGCTTAGTTGAGATGGAATAATGGCTCCCAACGTCAATAGCCTGATGAGTGATTTTGCCGCCGCGATTTCCAACATCGATTTGAACGCGTCCTTTTCCAATCATGAATTTGAAGTGATCCACAACGCCGTTGACGCCCACGGCGTCGCAGTGTTCCGCGATCAATTTCTTGAAGACGATGCGCTGGTCGCCTTTGCCGAAAGGTTCGGTCCCATGGAAACGCCGCTGGCGCGCGACCAGTACGGCGGGGTCGACAAACGGATCACCATGCTCGCGAACGTCAGCGATAACGGGGAGGTCATGGCTGTGGACGACAAGCACGCCATCTTCATGAAGGGAAATCTGCTCTGGCACTCAGACAGTTCCTATAAACCTGTGCCGTGTACCTATTCCATTTTAGCTGCCCACGAAGTACCCGCATCGGGCGGCGAAACGGAATTCGCGGACGCGCGGGCGTGTTACGACGATTGGCAAGGCCCATTTGGCGAAACCGAGAAGGATGAGTTGGAGGATCTCGTTTGTGAGCATTCCATCATCTATTCGCGCTCTCTGATCTCGGGTGACATATTTTCTGACGAAGAGAAGGCTGCCTTCTCGCCGCCGCGCCAACCCCTGGTCCGCGTCCATCCGCGAACAGGGCGCAAGGTGTACTACGTAGGCAGCCACTGCTCGCATGTCATAGGCTGGCCGTTGGAGAAAGGCCGTGCCTTGGTGCGAGAACTGACGGGATTCTGCATCCGGCCGGAATGTGTCTATTCACATAAATGGCATCCGGGCGACGTGGTCATCTGGGACAACCGCTCCGTACTGCATCGGGGACGGACTTATGATCCGACGGCCCGGCGGGTCATGCACCGCGCGACTGTCGCAGGCGATGGCCCCTTGCTCCCTGCATGACGATTGACCTAACGCCTTTGTTCGATCACCTGGACGCGCCTTAGCGGTTTGCGCGAACGGCATGCTAGAAACCGAAATCTTCTCCCTGCTGGACGAATTCCTCGAGCACGCCCAGGAGCACCTCCTCTATCGGGTCATACTGAAGGGCCACAAACCAGTTTAGGCCATTAGGTTGTCGACCGGCACTTGTAGAGCATGGCCGTGTCCATCTCCTGAACCACCTCATCACGCTGGTTCAAAATTTGACGCTGCATCTTTACGACGCCCTTGTCGCCGCTACTGGTCAGCCGGGTTTCAGCCACCGATTGGGCCATGCGGATCGTATCCCCGGCCATGACTGGTTTCAGCAGCTTCCAATTCTCAATCCCAAGAAGCGCGAGCAATGTGCCATCATTGATTCCGCTGGCGTACTGCAGCCCGCCTGAGATCCCATAGACCATGGGGCCATGGGCAATAACGTCGCCGAATTGAGTAGTCTTGGCGTATTCGATGTTGGCATGCACTTCGTTGAAGTCACCGGTCAAGCAGCAAAAGTTGACGATGTCCGTATGGGTAATGGTCCGCGATGGCGTTACCAGGATCATGCCCACCTCGAAATCTTCAAAATACATGCCGCGCACTGGGCGCTCGGCAGTGGCTAAATCGCTCATCAGCGTTACCTCTCTTCCCTGCCTAGGATCATGGTGCAATGGGACGACAGGATGCCGCCCTCGTTATGGACCAGGGCCACGTCGTGGTTGGCGACTTGGCGCTCGCCTTCCTGCCCGCGAAGTTGGCGGACCGCCTCAATGATACCGAACAGACCGCCAGCGGCTCCAGCGTGCGCGTGTGATAACATGCCGCCGTGAGTATTGACGGGGAGCCGTCCATCGATCCTTGTGTCGCCAGCCTCAACCATCGCGCCGGCACCACCGCGTTCGCAAAGGCCTAGCTCTTCCATTTCGATCATAGGAACCACAGAGAAACAGTCATAAAGCTCGGCGAAATCCATGTCTTCGGGCCCGAGCCCGGCCATGGTGTAGGCACGGCGGCCCGTCTCCAAGGCACCGAACTCCGTCAGGCTATCTGCGCACATGAGATGTTCGTGGGTGTGGTATTCGCCGATGCCATGGAGATAGACGGGATCGCTTTTCAAGTCCTTAGCCCGTTCCGCCGTGGTAACGATGTAGGCGCCGCCGGCATCCGAGATTAGGCAGCAATCGAGGATATTCAGCGGCTCCGCGATGGGCTTTGAATTGATCACTTCTTCCACGGTAATAGGCTTGGTCATATGGGCGTTTGGATGACGGACCGCATGGTCACGCGTCGTCACGGCCATCTGTGCCAACTGTTCCCGCGTGGTCCCGTACTCGTGCATGTGCCGGCGGGTGATCATCGCATAGAAACTGGGAATAGAGGCGCCGTAGGGTTGTTCGTAGTACGGATGTCCGACGGCGGCCAAGGCCGCTACGGCTTGATCTCGGGTCTGCCCAGTCGCCCGGTTTTCACCAGCGCAGCACAGGATCACTTCGGCCTGCCCTGAAACAATGGCTTCCGCCGCGTGCTTCAGCATGACCGCAGGCGATGCCCCACCAACGACCATGGACGCGTTGAAAGTCGGTTTCAGGCCCAGGTATTCGCACATGACGCTGCCCAGCATGAAATAGGGCTCCGTCATCGAATAGGCCGTCAGCAGCCCGTCGATATCGGAAGGCTTCAACCCCGTCTCGTCTAGTGCCCGCTTGGCAGCCTGGGCATTGAGGCCAAGCCCTGTCATGTGCGGCACCTTACCGATTTCCGATTCACCGACGCCGACGATCGCAACGCGATTTCGGAGGGTCGTATCGGTCATGATCCGCCTCCCGCCCGAGCCAGCCGGAACTGAGGGACCTTGGCTTCGCCACGATCCTCGAAACAGACTTCCACCCTATCGCCGATTACCACCTCAAGCGCGCCGTCACCGACAATATTAGTCATGATGCGCGGTCCTTCCGCCAGATCGATGAGAGCTACAACGTAAGGGCAATCCTCGCGAAAAGCAGGCAGTGGCGCACGATGGACGATGGAGAAGCTGTGAACCGTTCCGGTGCCGACAGCGTCGGTCCAGGTGCGGTTTTCTGACCAGCATTTGGGGCAGACATGTCGCGGCATGAGATCTACGTGGCCGCAATCGGCGCATTCTTGCAAAACCAGACGGCTTTCTTTGGTCGCGGCCCAATAGATTTCTGAATCCGCGTTGACGAAGGGCTCGGGGCGCTGTCCCGTCATCAATCTTCCCTCTCTATATGTTTGTGCCAATACTCGCGGTCGCTAGCCGCCGGAAAATTCGCCTCGGCCTTCGATTTGACCGCCTCAAATCCTTCCTGGAAGGCTTCGGTCCGGAAGGCCAGCGGCTGGCCAAGGGATTCGAAGGCTAACATATTTTCCGCGCTCTGTTCAAAACTCCGCCCCATTATCATCTTGGTGATCCCCATGGCCTCAATGGGGCCATTGGCCAAAACATGGGCGTGGGCCAGGGCAGCCCCATCCAATTCATCGTCTGGCAACACCTTGGCGACAATCCCCATCTCTAGGGCATCTGCCGCCGTCCAAGTGCCGTTGGAGAATAGGAAATTCTTAGCCCGCGCCATGCCGACCAGACGAGGCAGGCTGTACATTGTGCCATAATCAGGCATGGCCCCCAACCGCATGAACCCGGCCATGAACTTGGCGCTCTCGGCGGCGAAGATGACGTCGCCGGCGAGCGCCAGTCCCATCCCACCGCCGACGGCATAGCCGTTCACCCCCATGACGATGGGTTTCGGCATGCGGATCATCTGCGTGAGAAAAGCCGACATGTGCCGGAAGCGACTGTGGGTCGAGTAGGAATCGTTGAATTTCGACAGGGTGTCGAAGTCGCCGCCCGCGCAGAAGGACCGACCCGAACCGGTGATGTAAAGGGCGCGGACGGTATGGTCGTCGGCCGCCTCATGGATCGCGTTGGCTAGTCCGTCACGCATGGCCGGCGACAGAGAGTTGCGCATCTCATCGTTGGTAAAACGTATTACCAGGACATGGCCGTCCTTCTCAATCTGGATATTTTGATCGCTCATGCTTCCCTCCTCACTTACGATGCAGACGCAAATGTCCACTGCCGGCCGCCGTCGACCACCAGTTCTGTTCCGGTGACGTAATTGCCCGCCGGCGAACACAGAAAAGTCACGGCCCCAGCAATGTCGTCGACTTTGCCGAAGCGCCGCAGGGCGACACGCGAGATCATTACCTCTTCCTGGCCGGTCTCGATATAGAGTTTGTCAACTCCGACGGTCCCGGCGATGGGCCCCGGTGAAACGCTGTTCACCAATATTCCATCCGGCGCCCACTCCACCGCTAACGCATTGGTCAGCGATTGAATGCCGGCTTTCGCCGCCCCAGCGTGGGCGGCCTGAGGCCAGCCGCTCCGCGCCAGCGTCGTTGTTATGGAAATGATCCGCGCGTGACCCGACGCCTTCAGATGCGGATAGGCAGCCTTGCAACAATAGAAGGTTCCATTGAGATCGATATCGATCACTGTCTTCCATCCGTTCGGCGACAACTCTGCCGTCGGGCAATTGAAATTTCCAGCTGCGTTGTTGATCAAGATGTCAATGCCGCCGAACCGCTCGGCGCATCGCGCGATGGCAGCTTCGACCTGTTCGTAGTCGCGTACGTCGGCGATTATGAAGTCGGCAGTGACACCGTCCGCGCTCAGTTCCTCAACGGCGACGCCTAGCTTCTCCGGGTTTCGGCTGGCGATGAAGATTTTGGCACCGAGCCCGCCTAACATATCGCAAATTCCCCGCCCTATACCGCTTCCGCCACCGGTGATGAAAACGGTGCGATCGTCCAGAAGACCTGGTTGAAAAATTTCTAATGCAGAATTCATCTCGCCTCCATTGTCCTAGTGACCGTTGTCGACATCCAAAATCACCTTCCCAACGACACGCCCCGAGCGGATGTCGTCAAGAGCCTCCGCGTACCGGTCCAGCGGCACTGCCTTACTCACATAGGGGTCGATCAGACCCTCATGGTAGAACCCGAACAATGCGGCCTGTGCCGCGGCAAACGTCTCCGGCTGGCGATCCCGGTAGTCCGAAACTTGGAGCCCCGTCGCGGCGATGTTCTTAACCAAGAGATAGCTGGCCTTGATCTCCGGAATATCTCCGGAGGCAAACCCGACGACCACCAAACGGCCGCGCCACGCCAATGCCCGGAGCGCCGCCGCACAAGCATCTCCGCCAACGGGATCAATAACCACGTCGACGCCTTTGCCGTCGGTCATGCCATAAACGGCGTCACGCAAGCTATTGCGAAGGTTATCCACCGACAAATCCACCACATGATCCGCTCCAAGGCGCTCGGCGTTACGTACGTGCTCGGCGCCCCGGACACCGGCAATCACCGTCGCCGCGCCGAGCGCCTTGGCCACCTGAACGCTAGCGACACCGACGCCGCCTTTAGCGCCCAGGACGAAAACTGACTCGCCGGGCTGAAGGCGCGCACGGTCCGTCAGCGCGAAATAGGCCGTCAGATAGACCAAGCCCATGGCCGCAGCCTTTGCGTATGAAATTTCATCCGGCATGGAGTGGCATTGATCAGCACGGGCGACCAACTTTTCCGCATAGGCGCCATATTCAACGCAGGCCAGGACGCGGTCGCCGGGTTTTAATGTGGTGACACTCTCGCCAACCAGTTCAACCACACCGGCCGCCGCCTTGCCCGGCGAAAACGGGAGAGGCGGCTTCACCTGGTACGTGCCCTCGATCACCATCATGTCGGGAAAGTTCACGTCGGCCGCCTTGACCGTGACGACGACCTCTCCCGGACCGGGGACAGGATCGGGCAGCTCTTTCACAAGAGCCGAGTTGAAAGCACCATATTCTTCGACAACGACGGCCCTCATAGGCGCTCCTCTACTCTGCCGACCGCCGCTGCTTGGCAACGGTTGCACGCCGCCCAGGGGCATATGCGGGTGTGCCATAGACTTCGAACAACGCCTTGGTGACGTCGAAATGGTGTGCAAGACCGCCCTGTTCCAGGCGCTCGATAGGGCCGTTCGCATAGCCAAGGCCGAGCCGGCAGGTCATATCCATATCGTCTGCCGTAGCCAGTCCTTCATCCAGGAACGTGAGAGCGGCGTTGTACTTCGGCCGGACCAGTCGGTCGATGATCCGTCCGGCCTGGTCGGCAGAAACGGCGACCTCGAAACCGGCCGCTTCAAAAATGGCTCTGGCGGCGGCGATAGCGCTGTCGTCCGTCGCGGGCTGTCGCACCAGTTCGATAAGATTTGAAGGCGCCTCGTCGCCGTTCCGGTAGCGTGCAAAACCCAGCGCATTAGAGCCCTCAAGACCGGCATTTTCCCCCGTGTGTACACCGAGGCACTCCATTTCCAGTTCCACCAGAACCGCCGTCTTCCCCGCATCCGGTTCAAACGGCGTCCCCAAGTGCAGAACGATATCTCCCTCCGAAGACGCCCCTTCAAGAAACGCTTCGCCCTCAGGGAAGGACCGGCTCTCGCCTTGTTTTTTTATCACGTAACCCATCTCGTCACCCTCCAAACATGGCGTTGTCATCGTAGGTGTAGAATCCACGCCCAGTTTTGTGGCCGAGATGCCCAGCCGCGACCATGCGCCGGAGCAACGGCGGCGCCGAAGCCCGCGGATCCAGGGTGACGGGGTAGAAGGCCTCGCAGAGCAGCATCTGCGTGTCGAGCCCGACAAGATCCAACAGTTCGAGCGGACCCATCTTATAGTTCAGCCCGGCCTTGATTGCCTTGTCGATATCAGTCGGTGAGGCGACACCGGCTTCCACGGCGCGGATGGCGTCGTTGTTGAACGGCACCAACAGCGCGTTGAGGATAAAGCCCGGCTTGTCCTGGGTCGTCACCGGCTGCTGGCCGGCTGCCTCGGTCCAGGCCCAGGCGTCGGCGAAGGCCTCATCTGAGGTGTTCACGCCAGGCGACATTTCGATCAGCTTCATGAGTTGGGCGGGCAGGCAGAAGTGCATGCCGACGACCCGATCCTGACGGTCGCACCCAGCGGCAATCTCAGTGATCGACAAAGTCGACGTGTTAGAAGCGAACAGGGCTTCCGGTTTACAGATGCCGTCCAGCGCGCCGAGCAATTCTCGCTTAACGCCCAGATCCTCAAAAACGGCTTCGATGACCAAATCACAATCGGCGAGAGCGTCCATGTCCGTGCTGGCCGAAAGGCCGGCCAAAGCCGCGTCCCGTTCCGCGGCCGCCATCTTGCCCCGGTCCACGGACTTACCAAGAAACCCCTCGGTCTGACCCCGGGCCCGATCCAGAACTTCCATGGACGTATCAAAGCAGGCGGTCTCGAACCCCGCCCGCGAGGCAACGATGGCAATGCCAGCACCCATGGTGCCGCCGGCACCGCAGACACCGACCTTTTGGATGTTTGTGCTCATTTGGCCCGGAAACTCCTTCCGATGAGTTGGCGGTGCACCTGGTTGGTGCCCTCCCAAATCTGCGTGATCTTGGCATCGCGCATTAGGCGCTCCACCCGATAATCAGTGATGTAACCGTAACCGCCGTGCATCTGGACAGCTTCGGTGGTCATCCGCATGGCGAGATCGGACGCCCGCATTTTGGCAATCGATGCTTCCTGTCCGTAATCCGTCTCGCCGGCGGCGATCAGAGCCGCAACGTAATCAATCCACGTCTCGACCATCGCCAGTTCGCTGGCGAGATCGGCTATCAGGAATTGATTGCCCTGGAAGTCGATGATCTCTCGGCCCGACTGCTCGCGTTCATTCATATAGGCGATCATGTCGGCGAAAGCGGCCCGCGCGATGCCCAAAGCATGGGCGGCAACGGAGGGCCGGGACTTGTTGAGCGAAGAGAGAAGGATCTTCAGGCCGCCCCCCGGTTCGCCGAGCAGATTGGCGCGTGGCACCCGGCAACCATTGAACATCAGGGGCACCGTGGTCGCCGCCCGATGACCCATCTTCTCTTCCTTCGGACCCGCTTCGAAACCTGGCGACCCTCTCTCAAGGATCAGCACCGAGATGGCCTGACGCGGGTCCTCGATCTCACTCCATTTTCCAAACAGGAGGATCAACTCAGCTCGGTCGCCGTTCGAGATAAAGGTCTTAGAACCATCAATGATGATCTCGTCGCCATCGGGAGTGAACCGGGTCTTCATGCCGGTAGCGTCCGATCCGGCCGAAGGCTCGGTGATCGCTAGCGATCCCAGGCCGCCCCCCGAAATACGCGGCAACAGGCGGGTCTTCTGTTCCTCCGTGCCGAGGTCGATTAGCGGCTTCATGCCGTGGAAATTAGTTGCATAGATTATCCCCGTGGACGCGCAAGCCGCCGATATGATCGAGACGCACTCCAAATACAACCGATAGGACATGAGTGCGCCGCCGTAGGCCTCCGGCACGAAGATGGCGTTCATGCCGAGTTTATTGAGGGCCGCCATGCTAATTTCTGGATAATCGCCGGACTTGTCGTAGCCCACGGCCGCCGGCGCAATCACATCTTCGGCAATGCGCATCACCTGATCAAGGACCAGGCGCTCTTCTTCCATCCATGGGCGCTGCGCGTTCAAACGGTCGAAAAGGGTCATCAATGATTAATCCCCTGCCCGCCGTCGATGTAAATAGTCTCGCCGGTGAGGAATGGAATATCTTCGCAGATCAGCGCCGCAACCAACCGGGCCACATCATCCGGCTTGCCCGGTCCGCCTGTAGGCACCCGGCCCGCCAGCCAATGCTGCACCTTTTCGCGGCCCAGGTAATCGGTGTTCAAATCGGTTTCTATGTAACCAGGCGCCACATCGATGACACCGATGCCGTCCGACGCCCATTCCACGGCCATGCAGCGTGTCATCGCCGCCACGGCGGCTTTCGACGCGCAGTAGGGAAGATTATGCGGCACGCCCATCTTGTCAAAAAAGGACCCGATATTGACGATCTTGCCACCACTTTCCTTAAGGTGGGGATAGGCCTCGCGGGACGCAATCATCACCGCCTTGGCGTTCAGGGCCATCACCTGCTCATACTGATCCGTTGTGAGTTCAGCGATAGGACTGCCAATATAAAGGCCGGCGTTATTGACCAGTGCGGCGATACCGCGTTCGGCGCCTATTGCGCCGATGCGCTTTCGGACCTGGTCTTCGTCGGTCATATCGCAGACGAAGGCGTCGCCCACGACAGCGTGACCGGTCCGAGACAGACCGATAACGGGAAGGCCGCGCTTGTCCAATTCGACGGCGATAGCCGCGCCGATGCCCTTGGAGGCACCGGTGACGATTACGCAAGGATCAGCCATCTTTAAATACCGCCTTCCGCTTCTCTTCGAAAGCCGCCATACCCTCGCGGCAATCATCCGTCGTGAACGCTAGCAGATTGAGGTCGCGCTCCTTCTTCAGGCCCGCGTGAATGGGGTTGTCCAATGCCGTCATCACCGCTTCGCGCGCATATTCCAAAACAGGCAGGCTGAAACACGTGATCGTTTCCGCAAAATCAAGCGCGCCCGTCATGCCGTCGCCCTTGATGATCTTATGAACCAGGCCGATTTGCTCCGCCTCCTCGGCATCAACCGTGCGCCCGCTCATGATGATTTCCAAGGCCCGACCCTCGCCGACCAGGCGCGGCAGCCGTTGGGTCCCGCCGTAACCGGGAATGATCCCAAGCTTAATTTCGGGCAAGCCCATTTTCGCGTTCGGGGTCGCAATCCGAAAGGTGCAGGCTAACGCCAACTCAAGGCCGCCGCCAAAGGCATAACCATTGATTAGGGCAATGGAGGGGATGGTGAGCGCATCCAGTTTCGCAAACGTTGTCTGTCCTTTCCCCATGGCGGCCCGCATGGAGTTGGTGTCCTGCTCCCGGATCTCCTTGATGTCGGCGCCGGCGCAAAAGGCTTTTTCGCCGGCGCCAGTAAAGATAATGACGCGCGCGCCTGTGGCTGCGGCTTCATCAATGGCATCGCCAATTTCGCCGATCACGTCAAAGGATAGGGCGTTCAAGGCCTCAGGCCGGTTCAAAGTAATCACGGCGGCAGCGCCGTTACGGGTCAGTTCGACAGGCATCAGTCGGTTCCTTTCTTAGGCTGAAAGCGGACGGCTTCAGGGGCAATCTCGCCCCGCTTCGCCATCTCCACTAGGTCGTGCTTCAATATTTTACCACTGGCGGTCAGTGGGAAGTCATCGACCCTAATAAAATACTCAGGCATATCGTACTTGGAGAGCCCCTCGGCAGCCAGGTGGTCAAGTATGGCATGGCTGGCAACGTCACCATTGACGGCCAAGCAAACTTTTTCACCTAAGCGTTCATCAGCGATGGGAAACGCGGCGGCCTTTTCCACCTCCGCGTGGCGCATGGTCAGAGCTTCAATATGCGACGGATAAATGTTGTAACCGCCCCGGATGATCAGGTCCTTGAGGCGCCCTTCAACAACTAAATTATCATTTGCGTCAATGGATCCAAGATCGCCGGACAGGAACCAGCCATCCCGGTTAAAGCTCCCCTGGGTGGCTTCCTGATTTGCGAAGTAGCCGAGCGTAAGACAGGCACCTTTGCCACCGATCTGCCCAACGGTGCCTGGTGGAACCTCAACGTCCGCGTTCTCCATATCAAAAATTCGGATCTTATAGGCGGGCCCACCGCGCCCACAGGTGTTGATTATCGTATCCGTGTCGTCGTCTGGATGAGTGTACTGATGGGATGAGTTTTCGGTCATGCCATAGACGTTTTGCGGCTTGATGCCTTGGTCGACGAAGGCGGCGGCAACTGTCGGCGGGATCGGTGAACCAGCCATGTAGAAGGTTTGCACCGAACCGAGACGCGCGATACCAGCATCACGTTGTTGTGCCAGGAGGTCCATGGCGTGGATCGGCACGCCCATGATATAGGTGGCCTTCGTATCGATGATCCAGTCGATGCGGCGCATGCCGTCGGGTGGGTCATCGGTGATCATCTCACCACCGAAGATCAGCCACTGCGCGACACCGACCCAAGCGATGTGATGGGAGAGCGGGCTCAAGGACAGGAGCTTAGACTCCGCAGTCAATCCCCAGTCGCGCACCATGTCGCGGGCGTTCGCCATCAGGGTATTGGCCGAATGCATGACGCACTTCGGCGCACCTGTGGTGCCAGACGTAAAGGCCAGGTAACCGACTGCGTCTGGATCGTTGGCTGGTGAAGTATCGGGAACGGGCCCTGAACCCGGTAGTTTTTCCAAATTGTAAACTACCTTGATAAAAGGCAAGTCCGACAACATCGCATCAAGGTCCTGATCCGCGCGGTCTGCCCCCCAGTCGTCCTCGGTCACAAAGGCGGCGACGTTCAATTGGTTCAAAAGATGGATAACCTCCGCACAGGTATGGGTCCGGTGCAGCGACGGGTTGCAGGCAAACCCTTCGCGCGAACAGGCAATGAATACTAAAATCACTTCCAGGCGGTTCGATGCCCATAGCGACACACGGTCGCCAGCAATCAGTCCCTGCCCCCGCAAGTCGGCGGCGATCGCATCGACCTTGGCCGCCATCTCGCACCAGGTCAGCCGCGCCCGGCCATCCCGCAAAGCGGGCGCGTCGGGGCGCGCCGCGGCATGCCGCGCCATGAGCCCGTAGAAGGTCTCGGCCGACCACAAGCCTTGATCGTAATAGGCCTTAGCGTTCTGCGGATTATGCAGGGTGAGGAACGGCCGCATGCGTGATTAGTGCCCGAAGGTCGATGAGTCCGGGTCGCGTTTCTCTCGAAACGCCACGCTGAGTTCTTTGGATTCCGCCGTATTCAAATAACCGCGCAGCAGCAAGTCGTGCGCCATACGCGACAGGCCGCCGACACCGCCGTGGCGTGCCGCGAAAGCCGTTTTGATGGAGGCTAGGGCGAACGCGCCACGATCGGCGACATCCAGGGCGAAGGCTCGAGTTTCTTGGGCGAGCATGTCATCGGGCACGACCCGATTGATCAGCCCCATGTCCTTGGCTTCCTGAGCGCTGATCTTTGGGTTACACATCCAGATTTCCTTGGCCCGCTTCTTGCCGACCAGATCTTCCAGATACCAGGTGCCATAGCCCGCGTCGAAGGACCCCATCATCGGCCCGACTTGGCGGAAAACGGCACTTTCCTTCGCAATAGTCAGGTCACACATGACCTGCAGGACATTGCCACCACCGACCGCGAAACCATTGACGCTGGCAATCACTGGTTTCTGGAACCGGTCGATGGCGTCGTACATTTCCAACGTTGGCAGGACGCCCGCGTAGAGATTGGTATCCTCCATGCCGTCCTTCTGCCCACCGATGCAAAAGAACCGTTCGCCGGCGCCGGTAATGACCAGGACGCGGGTCCGTGTTTCGCGCCGCATATCGTTGATGCAGTCACGAATTTCATGACACATGGTCTCGTTGAACATGTTGGCATTTTCTGGCCGATTCAACGTGATCGTGCCGACGGGTCCGTCTTCTTCGTAGATAATGGTTTCGAAACTCACCCGTTCGCCTCCCTAGATGAAATCGATTTTGTAAAGCCACGGGTTTCACGCGGCTTCGATGTTGAGTATTTCGCAAAGTATCTCATTCGTATCCCGCTCCAGCAACGGTAGCACCAAGACTGTTTGATAAACGGACGAGGCCGGCGCAATGCCGCTAATGGATATCTTGGGAAATTCGGTCTGCCGCCTGGCGCTTCCAAACGCCGGATATCTCGAGAGCCAAGGAACCTCGCCCAGTTGATCAGATCGGCGTGCTTCGCAAAACAATGGCCAAACCCAAAACCACGGTCGCGGCGCCGACAGCACCCTGCAGACCCCGGTTAACCCAAGTCAGGGCGCGGGCCGAATAGCTGAGGGGTATCGCAATGAAAGCCGACAGCGCGGCCATGCCTAGGACCGATCCGAACCCAAAAATTGCGATATAGATCATCCCAGTCACCGGATCGTTCACGGTCGCCGTGGTCAGGACAAGCAGCACCGCCGACCCCGCCAACCCGTGAATCATGCCCACCAACAAGGTCCGGACCGGCACACCAACTGGATGAGCATGGTCGTGCTCTGACGCTAAATGGTCCTCGCGATCATCACGGTGGGAGTGCGCGTGTAAGTGCTGCACGCCGTTGGCATGGCGGTGCGCGTGAAAGTGAATGCGGTCTCGCCATAGCCGATAAAAAAGATGACTGCCGAGCCCCACGAGTAACATCCCGACGCAAAGCTCCAGCATGGCCGACAACGCGTCGTCGATCGCCTGATCCAGGAACAGGGCGGCGCCGGCAAACATCATCAGCGTGATCGTATGGCCGATACCCCACACGGCGCCGTGGCAGACAATCCGGCGGACCGAGCTTTGCCTGGCGGCGATGCTCGCGACGGCGGCGATATGGTCTGCTTCGAGAGCATGCTGCATGCCAATAAACAAACCGAGGAGGAGAATTGAAGCCATAGATAGATTCTTCTTTTGATATGACCTTGTTAGCTACGCCATCGGGCGGACGTCTTCAAACACTTGATTTGAACTGGTCTGCGAACATGGCGCAAGGCCTTGACGGTCTGCTAGTCAAGCGCGTTCAAAGTTGTCGGGCAAATTTGTGGCACTCACCATTTTGAACAGTTGTCTGTTCTAGAAGATGGGGAGGTAACGCATGCGGTGCTCGCTCCTTAACAGCAGAACTTATTTGGCCCAATCTTCCAGAGCACAGGCCCCGACGCCGACGCGGTGTCCACAAGCTGCAGGGACCTCAGCTGCTCTTTTGAAGGGCAGCGATCAATGTACCCAAGTTGTGTTCGAACATTTTTTCATAGCTGGTCGCCGGACCGCCACGCTCCGACAGCGCATCTGAGAACAACCGCCCACCGATCTTGATGCCGGTTTCCCGCGCGATCTGGTGAACCAACGCCGGGCTGCTGATGTTTTCCACGAATAGGGCACCAGCACCCACTTTCTTCAGATGATCGATCAGCTTAGCCAGAGCCTTGGCAGAGGGTTCGGCATCCGTATCGACGCCCACCGGCGCCAGGAAATTTAAGCCATAGGCATTCGCAAGATAACCGAAGGCGTCATGGGCGGTGACGACCGTCCGCGCCCCTTCCGGGAGCTTTTTGAGCTCAGCCGTGGCGCGGGCGTGCAGCGCCATGAGCCTCGCCGAATAGGCCTTGGCGTTTGCCTTGTAGGTCGCGGCGTTCTTCGGATCGGCACTGGACAAGCCATCGGCGATGTTAGTCACGTAGACGACGCCGTTGGTGAGTGCGTTCCAGGCGTGTGGATCGATCTCACCTTCCACCTTGAGGGGCGAGATCCCTGTGGTCGCGAGAAACACCTCGGCCTTGGTACCCGACGTCTTGATCAGGGTGTCGGACCAAGTCTCGAAGCCCAGGCCATTGAGAAAAATCACATCGGCATTGGCCGCCGCCTTGGCGTCGCTTGCGTTCGGCATGTAGACATGGGCGTCCGCATCGGGACCAACAATGGTCGTCACGCTGGCCAACTCACCTGTCACCTGACGGACCATGTCACCAAGGATGGAGAAGCTGGCAACGATCTTTAGCTTGTCCTGGGCTGTTGCCGGCAGGGAATTCAGCGCCAGACCAACAACCAACACAACGTTAAAAAGTCTTCTCATGGATCTTTTCTCCTGTTTTCGAATTAACATTGGTATCGCCGTCGGATGGCTTCCACCGGCAAGCAGGATTGAACCGAGCCGCAGCATGAAAGCCCTGTGGCGCGAGAATTAGGCTGATGAAGAAAAACACCGCCGCCACCAGGACGATGGCCGGACCGGACGGCACATCTGGAAGATGGAACGAAACGATCAGGCCTATCCAACAGCTCAGCAACGCGAACACGAGGGTCGTAAGTAGGTAACTGGTGATCGTCGATGCCCAGTAACGCGCGGCGGTGGCCGGCAGGATCATCAGCCCCACCGCCATCAGGGTACCGAGCGCCTTAAAAGCGCCTAGAAGATTGAGCACCACCAGAAACATAAACCACTGGGTCGCGAGGCCTGGGTACTTCGTCTGGCTGTCATGGAAGACCGGGTCGATGGTATTAGTGATCAAGGGCCGAAGGATGAAGGAGAAGCTAACCAACGTGATTGTCGCAGTGGCCCCGATCAACACCAAGGTCTCGTTGTCGATGCCCAGGATCGAGCCGAACAGGAAACTTTTGAGCGGAACGGCCGAGCCTGCGGCCGAAAGGACAAAGATACCAAGCGCCAGCGCGATCAAATAGAGCGACGCGAGGCTTGCGTCCTCGCGGATAATGGTCATGCGTGCAAGCAAACTGGTCAGCGCGGCGACGGCTATCCCTGCGGTCAATCCACCAATAATCATAGAGACTACCGACAGACCCGAGACGACGAAGGCGAT